>NZ_JAKUFQ010000137.1:0-12301 GCF_022663475.1 Bacillus cereus group sp. BfR-BA-01382 | reverse complement strand
TGTATTTTGTTTGATTATATAGAATAACGTAACATGTATATCCTATCTTTTGTCAGTTAAAAACAGTACATGAAATTATACCGGCGATAATTTAAATATATCAGCGATTCTTAAAATATATCGGCGATTTTCAAGATATATCAGCGATTATACGGTGAATATCGACTTACCAACAAAAAATGACATTTTTCTCATTCATTAAATCAGGGTACTCCTTAAATATACAAAACGGATACCCTATTTGACCCGCTATATACTGTGCAACATTTTTCTTTGAATTCAAATTAACACAACTTCTAACCTCCTGTAGAGCAAGAATATGTGGAGAAATAGTTCGAATTTCCTCACAAATAGCTTCTAATCTCTCCACCCAAAGACTATCATGGTTCCATATATTGAAGGTAGCACTCCTTAATAAATCACTATCTTTCAACATTCTATTTCACCAAATGTAATTTTCATATTCGGAGCATATACTAAAAAAGAATGAAGATGAAATGCCTTAAAAAATCGTAGTTCAGCTTCATATTGAGCTAGCGCATTATCATATGTTAATCCTCTGGCTATTAAACGTTCTACAAATTGTTGCTTATCACCCGGATCACCTGCAATCCCCTCTTCTTTTAATGATTGATACAAATCGTTTTTATCATTGTGATGCATATTTGAATCTAAAAAGTTCACTTTATCGCTTACTCTACATTCAATATTTTTCACACCTAATTCACTTAAATATATCGGTATTTTCATGCCTATATTGCCATCTTTACCATTTCTTTGCGTATCACTTTCAAATAATTTCTGCAAAACACCTAGCTGAATAAATTCCGATTGTTTCTCCCCATCTAGTAAATAAGAAGCCATATTAGAAATCCAATGTGGTTCAAAACAGATTATTTTCCCGCCTCCTTTTATATACAAAACTAAAGTTCTCTATATAATAGCCGTATTCCTACACTTTTCTTAAAATTTCAAAGCAAAAAAGCTAGTGTATTTTTAATAATACACTAGCTTTTTATTTGGAAGAAAAATTTAACAAGTACAATCACAATCAAAACAATCCGTACAGTCTAAATCGTCACAATCTGCTTTTCTCTTTCTTTTGTTTCTTTTAAGATAATAATACAGTAGCCCAAACAATAGTATACAAATAACAAAAGCTATTATTGCTTCTGTATACTTATTTTGAGTCATAAAACCAATTCCACTTCCGCCTGAAATAAAAATTAGAATTAAATAAATCCAGAACATCTATGTAAATACCTCCATTACTATATATCTTAAGATAATATCCATATAACACTAGAGGAAATGAATAATCCCATACCATTACCGCTTAATACACCAGTAGTTATTCTTAGCAAATTTGAGCTACTTCTCCATTTCCACTTTTGGGTGAACCCATCGATAAGTAACGGCATTTGAGCGAAAAATGATAGTATGATTGCCAAAAGAAATGAAGGTGTCATATAAAAATAAATTGGAAACATTAAAATACCAATAAGCATGCCTGTACAACGCGCACATAAAGGTATGTACTTTTGTAGTTTAAAAAAACTCCTATCTAATCTTCTATGACAAGGAATTTGTAAAATAAAAGTTCGAATCAATATGAATCACCCTCTCTAAAAAGATTTTAATTGATTTTGCAAAAAAAATATATATCCAATAAAAAAACAAACCAGGTTTATACTAGACCCAGTTTGTCAGTTTACTACTATGTTACATTTCCTCAGGTGCCTCCACCCCAAGTAAACGTAATCCTTCTTTTAATACAACCGTCACAGCATAAACCAATGCGAGTCTGCTGTCTTTTTCTTTGCTCTCTTCTAATATACGAACATTACCGTAATATTTATTGAATGATTGTGCTACATCTAATACATATTTCGAAATAATCGATGGCTCATTTTTATTGAAAGCTGCTTCAATTATTTGCGGGAATTTATTTAGTAATTTTACGACACTCCAGCTATGATCGTCTTTTAAAGCAAATGTACATGTTTCAAATTCTACACTTTCTTTTCTTAAAATAGAACAAGCACGTGCATGTGTGTACTGTACGTACGGGCCTGTTTCTCCTTCAAATTTCAGCATGTTTTCTAATGAGAATTCAATATTGTGCATACGCTCATTTTTTAAATCGTGGAAGATGACTGCACCAACACCGACTTGCTTTGCTACTACTTCTTTTTGTTTTAAGTCTGGATTTTTCTCTTCAATATTTTGTTTTGCAAGTTCGATTGCTTCTTCGAGTACTTCTTCAAGTAAAATAACTCTTCCTTTACGTGTCGACATTTTCTTACCATCTTTTAGAATGAAGCCAAACGGTACGTGTTCCATACCATCAACCCAAGTATAGCCAAGTTTTTTTAATACAGTGAAAAATTGATTGAAATGTAAGCTTTGTTCTGGACCAACAACATATAGCGCTTTATCAAACCCATAAGTGTTTTGACGATATAAAGCTGCTGTTAAGTCACGCGTTGCATAAATCGTCGCACCATCTGATTTTCTAATTAAGCAGGGCGGCATTCCTTCTTCTTCTAAATTAACGACTAATGCGCCTTCTGATTCTTCAAGCAAATCATGCTCTTCTAAAATCCCAATAAAATCTTCCATTAAGTTATTATAAAATGCTTCTCCTTGAAAATTAGTAAATTCAACACCGAGAAGTTCATAAATGCGAGAAAATTCTTTAAGGGACTCATGACGGAACCAATTCCAAAGCTCAACAGCTTCTTCATCACCTTCTTCTAATTTCTTAAACCAAGCACGCCCTTCTTCTTCTAGTTCTTCGTCGTCTTTTACCTCTTCATGGAATTGAACGTATAACTTAAATAATTCACGTATTGGATCCTCTTTAACTACTGCTTCATTTCCCCATTTTTTATATGCGGTAATTAATTTTCCAAACTGCGTTCCCCAATCACCAATATAATTGATTCCTACAACTTCATAGCCACATTTTTCAGCGATATGTTTCAGCGAATTTCCTATCATTGTAGAACGTAAATGCCCCATCGAAAAAGGTTTCGCGATATTAGGAGAGGAATAATCAATTACTACTGTTTTTTCACAGCCAAAGTGGTTTTGACCGAACTCTTCTTTCTCCGCTAAAACTGTTTTTAATACTGCATCACTTACAGTTTCACGATTGAAAAATACATTTACATAAGGACCAACGGCTTCTACTTTCATAAAAAACGGATTATTTAATTTCTCAGCAACTTCCTTTGCGATAATAGCTGGTGCTTTTTTGTATTTCTTTGCTAATGAAAAGCATGGGAACGCTGCATCTCCAAATTCATCTTGTTTCGGTGTTTCAATTAAATCTAAAATTTGTTTTTGCGTTAGTTCATTCGTGAAAATATTAGATAAACTTTCCGCAAACTGCATTTTATAATCCATGATTTAACCTCCTTATTTTTTAAAACACAAAAAACTCGTCTCTAAAAAAGAGACGAGTTTTAACCCGTGGTACCACCCTTGTTGTTCGTTACGAACCACTTTCCCGTTTATAACGAGGACAGGGGGCCTCGGCTTTCTCTACTATTCGTTCAAGAAGCATCTCCGAAGTGCGCTTCATCTTTTTCTTCCGTACTAGGCTCACACCATCCCCAGCTCGCTTTCCTTCTAAAAAAGACTACTCTCTTCATCACAGACAGTATATTTAATTAATTATTGCTTATTATACATCTTTTCAAACAATTAGCAAGGGTCAATTACACCAAAGTGAAACTTAGCACTTTTTCTTTTGTATACGTGAAAATTGTGTTTTTCAAATCTAGAACTACGGAAATGATCTTTTAATACGACACGCTTTCTCGCCACTCGCTTCGCCTCCGCAATTGTTTCATCAGTAATATCATGATACAAAGCGAAGTGTTTTAATCCTTTAATTCCGTCAGATTCTATGACAGTTTCTTCAAACATAGGATCAAGGTAAACGACATCGTAACTATCGTCTTCACATTGCGCTAAAAATGAAAAATGCTCCGTTTGCTTTACTAGGATTCTTTGCATTGCTTCATCGATTTCAGAAACAGATGAAGACCATGTTTTCAAACCATTTTTCATGATATAAGCCATATATTCATTGCCTTCAAGTCCTGTTACTGTTCCACTTTCACCAACAACATAACTAGCTACAATACTATCTGATGCCATACCGAGCGTACAATCTAACACTGTCATTCCGCTCTCTAATTTAGCAGCTTGTACAAACGGATCGTGCTCTCCACGCATTAACCTTTTCACACGAAACATCGCTGAGTTCGGATGAAAGAAAAATGATTCTTCCGTACCTTTCGGATAAATAGCTAATCGGTTCTTTCCTACGACAAGTACATCTTGTTCATACTGCTCATGTAATTTATGCACTGGTATATCATTACGTAAAATAAAAGAACGATTTAATTCTTCTGCTACCTCCTTTGCATATGCTGTCATTTCTTTATTTGTTCTTCCTGCTGTTGTTACTATCATTCTTTCACCTCTATATAAAGAAAAGAGGGAGATTTACTCTCCCCCTTCTTTAGCAATTCTTTTCGAAAGCTTGCTCTAAGTTCGTAATAATTTCGTCCATAGTTGCACCTTCAATTTCATGACGGTGAATGAAGTGAACAACTTCTTTTCCATTTAATAATGCCATAGATGGTGAAGATGGAGGGATTTCTCCGAAGTATTCACGCATTTTTGCGGTAGCATCTTTATCTTGACCTGCGAATACAGTTACAAGATGATCAGGTTGTTTTTCAGCACGAACAACCGCTTGACCTGCTGATGGACGTGCTAAACCAGCTGCACAACCACAAACAGAGTTTACAACTACTAAAGTTGTACCTGATGTATTTTCCATAAATTCTGTTACAGCTTCTTCTGTAGTTAACTCTTCAAACCCAGAACGCACTAACTCTTGGCGCATTGGGATTACCATTTGGCGCATGTATTCTTCATAAGCATTTGACATCTTGTAATCTCTCCTTCAACTTTCATTCCAAATTCATCATATCACGCTCTATTAATAGGTGCAAAAGAAAGATAACGATGATTTCATTTTTTTGTAGGGATTTCACAAACCCCACCGCGGCAATGTCCCACTGGAACAAGTTTTCTATTATTAGCGATATAATCGTATACTTTACTTCCAAAACCAAGTACGATAGATAGCTTTATAAAAGGAACTGCAAACCAATAAGATGGAACGGCCTTTGCTAATACATCTATGCTCTGAATACCGTCATACCACTTATTATTTTTAAAAATATACAGTCTTTGTTCCATCTTACTTTGTAGTTCTTGAGAAAGCTCATACTTCTCAACTACATCTTCATTTCGAAATGAAACAAATTTCATCTTACCCTTTTTATCTAATTTTTTCGTACGTTCTGCAACGGCCGTACACATCGGACACCAACTATCATAGAAAACAATCATACATTATTCCCCTTTACGTGACTCCGTCATTTGTTTCCATACAGAACCTTTTGCTTCTTCTCCGCCTTCAATACGCTCTAATGCTAGACGTGCTTGCATCGCTACTTCAAACTCTGGATCATCTTGCGCTGCTTTTAATGCTGGAATCGCACTTTCATCTCCAAGTTCAAATAAGAACATCGCTGCACGCCAGCGTACTAATTTGCTTGGATCTTTCAGAGATTTAATCATAACGAACATCGCTGCCGGATCACCTACATCTGATAAACAATCTCCTGCAGTACGGCGAACACTTACAGAGCGATCTAACAACGCTTTATATAATAACGGTAATACTTCATCACCTTTTACCATACCTAAATACGCTGTTGCTAAGCGGCGTATTGAAACTTTTTCATCATCTAACGCCATCTTCAACACTGGAATATCTTCTTCAGTAGGATCCATTTGTTCTAATGCTGCAAAACGGTTTTTCCAGTCAGAATCTTTCATCATCTCTTCTGTTACTTTATATGGCTCACGCTTTTGAATCGTTACTTCAACAGCACCTGCTTGATTTAATAATTCTTTAACCGTTTCATTTACACGTTCTTCTGAATAAGCAGCAACAATCTCTTCCACTACTTCTTTCCCGATTTCTTCAAAATTACCGTAACGTGTACTTTGTTCTACCCATTTACGCTCTTTTACAACGTTTGGTGCAGACATTTGCACTTTCATAATTGATTCTTTAAAACGATCTGGTAAACCAACACGTTCTTCCGTCGTTCCATCTGTTAACTTTACTTGCATTGGAATTGTAAAGAACATTTGAACAAACACTTTCACTTCTCCAAAATGAGCAAGTTGTTGTTCTTCACTTTCTTCCAATACTTCTTCGCCGAAAACAGCACGAACTTGTTGTAATAAAACTTTCCAGTCATACTTCGCATTTCGCTCCACTGCTAAAAAGTCGGCTACATGATACACACCTTTAATGCCTTCAATTTTCAAAATTTCTTGCACTTGCATTGGTGCTTGTTCTTTATTTTCATTAGTATAATTATTACGCGCTCCTGATGGTAATACTTCATTCAAAATAACTTTCATTGTATTTGGACTTGGCGTCGGTTCAATTGCTTTAATCTTCACGTAAAAAACTCTCCTTTATTGCATGTTCTTAGCTGTATTGTAACATGTTATCACTCTATACTCCTACTCGGATGCTTAATTTTACTACTTTCTTCCCGCTACCATACTATTTCATTCTTTTTACATTTTAAATTAGGAACGGGATTTTAAAAGCTTTCGTTTCCGATGATTTTTATTTTTTATCCATTTCTTGAGGCATCGCCATTATTTTTGAAAAAAACACGCTAAACAAAAAAATATGTAAATAAGCTATCCATATGGATAGCTTATTTACATATTTTTCGTTATTGGAAGACAACTATTTTTATAATACAAAAGGCAGAAAAGTATATAGATTCTACAAAATATTTTGATTATGATACATTTACAGAATCTCTTATTTTGTAATTAATGTCTTATTATTTTTTGGAGGGAATTCGATGAAAAAGTTTGTTTTGATATTTGGGCCACAAGCAGTTGGGAAAATGACAGTTGGACAAGAACTAGCAAAGATGACTAATTTAAAATTATTTCATAACCATATGACAATTGATTTATTGGAGCCATTGTATGGATTCTCTTCGGAAATGTGGCGATTGACCCATCTTTTTCGAAAGGAAATATTTCAATCATTTTCAAAGAGTGAACATTATGGAATGATTTTCACATACGTATGGGCGTTTAATGAAAAGAACGATTGGGATGATGTTGAAAGTATATGTAATATTTTTCGTTCCCAAGGGGTTGATATTTATTTTGTTGAATTAGAAGCTGATGTAGAAGAAAGACTTCAACGAAATAAAACACCTCATCGACTTGAACATAAGCCAACGAAAAGAAATATTGAACAATCTGAACAAAATTTATTAAGCACATTTGAAAATTTTAGATTAAATTCAAGAGAAGGAGAAATTACAGAGAAAAATTATATAAGAATCAATAATACGAATTTAAATGCTACAGAAGTAGCTGAAATTATAAAGAAAGAATTTCAGCTATAGTTTTTTTTAACAAATTGAACAGTTCGGATTTTATGAATATCGTATACATTTCTAATTAACATAACGTCCTATTATCGGTAGCAACAAAAAGGAGGATTCCTTACGCTCAGAAGGAATCCCTTTTTTTATTTTCTATCACTCGATTCATCTTTTTATACATTCCTATCCTGTGATGGGTTTTACGATTCTCGTTTGTTACTGGATTAGCCAAAAAACGTTCTAAAATTTTGTATACTCTTTACTTGTTTTTTCAAAAAAGCTGGCGGTATCCCCTCTTTAAGTTTATTAAAATACTTTCCACAATTTTTTCCGAAGCTATTACTTAAAATCACCTTTTATTACGATGCCCCCTCCCGCCTTCTCTCCAAAAAGGTAATACTCTCAATCACAACTTCAGTTCTATATATTCTCTTGCCTTGTTCATCATCGTAATTACTCGTCTGAATACGCCCTGTAATCCCAACGAGCGATCCCTTCTTACAATATTCAGCTACATTCTCAGCCGATTTGCGCCAAACGACACAATTAATAAAATCGACTTGTTGTTCACCTAAACTATTTCGAAATCCTCTATTCACCGCAACACATATTCGTGCATAAGCGACGCCTTGTTTTGTGTAGTATAATTCTGGCTCCTTTGTCAATCTACCGATTAATACAACTCGATTCATCATAAGTTATACCACCTCACATGTTTTTCTTCATTGTAAGGAGAAATGTTTGAATGGTAAAAAGCACAAAATGATATATCCGTAAGTAGAAAGTATTATTTTGGACCTTACAAAACAAAAAAAGAAACCATACATAGTTCAAACATGTATAGTTTCAAAATTTATTACACTTCAGTACAAGATATGTAATATCCTCCGCGAGCCATCTTTATTTCAGCACGGTACATTACATTTTCTAAGTAGAAAGTAATCGGTTTAACTTTACTCTCAAATTTTAGTCTTTCATTGCATTCAGCCGCATATCTCTCTATTGCTAAAGTAATGACTTTTGATGATGGATACGTTAAAGCATCATCTAGTTCTATGAAAAAACTTTTAGAAAATAGCTTTTTCATAATCACTTTCTTCTCTTTCATCATATTCCATCCCCCCTTAACTCAAGTTACCAATATCCATATTATACCATAAAATCAATTTATCTTTAAAAATAAAAAAATCCTGCATTTTTCATGCAGGATTTTTTTATTAGTCATTTTTCGTAAAGTAAGAAACGAAACGAAGAATTTCTAAGTATAACCATACTAATGTAAGCATTAGTCCCATCGCAGTATACCACTCCATATATTTCGGAGCTTGACTACGTACACCATTTTCGATTAAATCGAAATCTAGTAATAAGTTTAATGCAGCAACTACGATAACAACTGCACTAATAATAATACCGATTGTACCACCTTGGTGAATGTATGGAACAGTTACACCAAACATATTTAGTAGGAATACGACTAAATACATAACCATAATTCCAAGTGTTGCTGCCATAACGCCTGTACGGAATTTATCCGTTACTTTTACTACGCGTGTTGCATATAACACTAACATTGCAAATAGAATTGAGATTGTTAGTAATACAGCATTTAAAACGATAGAATCGCCAAATTTCATTGTATAAACTGCTGAAATACTTCCTAACACAACCCCTTCTACCGCTGCATAGATTGGTGCACCAAAAGGTGAAATACGCGGGAAGAACATAGACGCAAATGCGATGATTGCCGCAACGATTAAAGCACCAATTAATACTGGCATCTTCATCGTCCCCTGCATCATTTGTATGTATGAATAGACAGACGTTGCAAGTAGCAAGATAAGCATAATGAACGTTTTGCCTACTGTTCCGCCAATCGTCATCGCAGAAGCGCTTGCTCCCTCTTTACGGAATGCCTCTTTTTTCAACATTGGATTAGATGTTCTCATTTTTTCCCTCCTAAAATAGGTTCTACCAATAGTGTAAAGTTTTTCTCTTTACTTTTCAATATATGCAGCTTGTTTTTATTTTAATCCTTCAACGATGTCTGATAGTTCACTCCATCTTTCCATCTTTTTTTCTAGCTCTTCTTCTGTTTTCTGCTGTGCTTCAGATAATTCTTGTGCCTTTGTGAAGTCAGATCCAACTTTCGCAAGTTCTTCCCCAATTGACTCAATTTTCTCTTCAAGTTCGGCAATTGTATCTTCAATCGTTTCCCATTCACGCTGCTCATTGTATGAAAGTTTACGTTTACGTTGTTGTTTTGGAGCTTCTTCTACTACTTTTTTCTCTTTTTGAACTTCCGCTTTCTCCATAAGTTCTCTCGTTTTTTCCATTTCTAAATAATCTGTATAACTACCTAGGAACTCACGCACTTCGCCTCCGCCAGTAAAGATGAACAGTTCATCTACTACCTTATCTAAGAAGTAACGGTCATGCGATACAGTTAAAACGACACCTGGGAAATCTTCTAAATAATCTTCTAGTACTGTTAATGTTTGTGTATCTAGATCGTTCGTAGGTTCATCAAGTAAAAGTACGTTTGGTTCTCCCATTAAAATACGTAATAAATATAAACGTCTTCTTTCACCACCAGATAGTTTACCAAGCGGTGTACCATGTGAATGAGTCGGGAATAAGAAACGTTCTAACATTTGAGATGCACCAATTACTTTTCCATCTGTTGTATGAATAACTTCTGCAATCTCTTTAATGTATTCAATCATACGCTGATTTAAATTCATCTCTTCATTTTCTTGCGTATAATAAGCAACTTTTACAGTTTGTCCTACTTCAACTTCACCACTATCAGGAGATAACTTACCTGCAAGCATATTTAATAGAGAAGATTTCCCGCTTCCGTTCGCCCCAATAATTCCAATACGATCACCTGGTTTCACAATATGATTAAAATTATGTAATACCGTCTTATCGCCAAATTTTTTCGTTACATCTTTTAACTCAAGTACTTTCTTTCCTAGACGACTTCCACTTAGTGCAATATCAACTGACTGTTTTGCAGCTGGTCCTTCTTGTTCCTTTAGCTCATCAAAACGCTGAATACGCGCCTTTTGTTTCGTAGAACGGGCTTTTGCACCACGACGAATCCAAGCAAGTTCACGACGATATAAATTTTGGCGTTTGGATTCTTGTGCCAATTCTTGCTCTTCGCGAAGTGCTTTCGCTTCTAAAAATGTACTATAGTTTCCTTCGTAGCTATATAATTTACCATTATCTAATTCAAAAATACGGTTCGTCACACGATCTAAGAAATAACGATCATGGGTTACAAGTAATACCGCACCTGTATATCTTGCTAAATATTCTTCTAACCATTCAACTGTCTCATGGTCAAGATGGTTCGTAGGCTCGTCTAAAATTAATAAATCAGGTGTTTCAATAAAACATTGTGCCATTGCGATACGTTTTTTCTGTCCACCAGATAAATTTCCAACAATTGCAGTGAAATCTGTAATTCCTAATTTCGTTAGAAGAGATTTCGCATTTGCATTTGCTTCCCATGCACTCATTGCATCCATACGTTGCTGCACTGCAAATAATTGTTCCTGTACTTTTTCATTACTTGGATCTTTTTCAATATTTAATAGCGCTTTTTCATAATCACGAAGAAGACGAATTAAAGGTGTATCACCATGGAACACTTGCTCTAATACTGTTAGTTTTTCATCAAAATCTGGTTGCTGTGATAAATAACTAATTGTATACCCACGTGAATGCGTCATATCACCTGTATCAGGAGTTTCTAATCCTGCAATAATTTTTAATAATGTCGATTTACCAGTTCCGTTTACACCAATAATTCCGACACGTTGTCCTTCTGTAATACTACATGATAATCCATCAAATAACGGCTTTTCTCCATATGATTTTGATAAGTTCTCCACAGTTAACATTTTCATATTTGTGCATTCCACTCTTTCATAAATTGTTCAATAAACTGTTCCATGTAACGATGACGAATTTCAGCCTCTTGTTTTGCTGCATTCGTATTCATTAAATCTTTTAATTTCAAAAGTTTTTCATAAAAATGATTTAAAGATGGATCATTATTTTTTCTATACTCTTCTTTCGTCATTTCTTCACGCGGCGGAATAGTTGGGTCATACATTAATCTCCCTTTTGCCCCGCCATATGCAAATGTACGAGCAATTCCAATTGCACCAAGAGCATCTAAACGATCCGCATCTTGAACAATTTTCCCTTCAAGTGACTCTACTGTGCCGCCATGGCCACCTTTATAAGACATATTGGCGATGATATGAAGAATATGTTTACTTTCCTCTTCTTCAACACGTAACTCTTCTAAACAATCAGAAACTTTTTTCATTCCTGCTGCTTCACTTTCATTTAGCTTTTCATCTGCCACATCGTGAAGTAATGCTGCCATTTCAATTATAAAACGATTTCCACCTTCTTGCTCAGATAAAGAAATCGCCAGTTTATGTACACGCTCAATATGATACCAATCATGCCCACTCGCATCTTTTTCTAAAATATGTTTTACAAAAGTAATTGTTTTTTGGATTTTTTCTTGTTTTGTCATTTTATCTTCACCCAGTTACTTATTGTAACACGCCCGCATTTTTTCATCACATATTTTCTTGTCTGCCCATACACTAGGTGGTAGGCATCATCATGAAGGAGGAATAAACATGTTCTATAATAATCAACCGCCTTACCCAAGGCAACCATTTTACCCTCAACAGCAGGAACAGAGATACACAGAACAATACGAAGAACAAGAGTTACAG
>NZ_JAKUFQ010000136.1:0-12399 GCF_022663475.1 Bacillus cereus group sp. BfR-BA-01382 | reverse complement strand
CGAGCCGCTTCCGCTTTTAAACTGGCCTAACCAGTTCAAATTGTTCTCCTAATTTTGCATAGTTGTGTCCTGCTAGGCGGCTTATTGGTTTGAGTCCTTCTGCGTGAATGCGCCCTTTTTCATATAGATGCTCGGCAACGTGGAAACGAACGACGCGTCCAATTAGTAGATCACAAGCTGGTGAGTCTTCTGTTCCACCAAGTGGAATTGCACGTTCTAATATACATTCCATTCGAATATTTGCTTCTTTTACACCTGGAACAGAGATGACTTCACTTTCAATTGGTGTTAGTTTTGCTAGTTCAATTTCACTTTCATTTGGCGGGAGATTAGCTGCTGTTTCGTTAATTGCTGCTACATATGATACGTCAGAAATATGTACGACAAATTCACCTTTTTCAATTGCGTTTCGGGAAGTGTCCTTTCTTTCTCCGGCTTTTCGTTGTACAGAAACAGAGATAAGTGGTGGATTAGCAGCGACAATATTGAAATAACTATATGGTGCGCCGTTTAATACACCGTCTTTTGTTACAGAAGTAACGAATGCGACAGGGCGAGGGATGATACTTCCAGTAAGTAATTTGTAATTATCTTTTTCAGTTTGTTCATTTGGATTAATGGATAACATGCTTGTAATCCCCTTTCTAAATATGAATACTTATTGTTTGTTTACAAGATATTGGTGAGAAAATCCTGCTGGAAATAATATTTTGTTTCATAAAAAGAACTTACTTCAATTGTAATGAAGTAAGTTCTTTTTCAAGAATCTCAAGATTGAGATGAAAATTAAAGTAAAACGTATGCGCCAGGTCCGATTAAAGCTACACCAACAGCAACAGCGATTAACATTAAATTATATTCATATCCGTTTTGTGTCACCCAGTAACCATTTTTCCCGTGAACAGTGAAGATAGCCATTAACATTGTTCCAACGATAAATAATGAGCCAACTATAATGAAAATACCTGATGCGAATAAGAAACCACCTAGTAATTCAGTTGCACCAGCCATAAATGCCATAAATACACCAGGACGTAAACCGATTGATTCCATCCAGCCACCTGTTCCTTTTAAACCGTAACCGCCGAACCAACCAAATAATTTTTGAGCACCATGACCCATGAATGTAATTCCTATAATAAGACGAATAATAAGAAGACCGAAATCCATCATTTTTAAAAACCCCCTAAAAGTTATTAACTTACCTTATGTAAGTAATGATAAAATAGTTACTTACTTTAGTCAAGCGGATTTTGAAAAAAGTTTGAATTAAATTTTACAAATTAACAACAAAAAACAAAATGTAGTAAAGACCTCTAGACAAGTTGGGCAAAAAAAGAGAAAATATAAATAGAAGTTAACTTCTTATTGTTATTCAGACAATCAGAATTGACTGGAATTTTGTGAAGCGCTACAATAAGAGTCTATTAGTAATGACGTAATTTATTTCGAAAGCGTTTTTACAGTATAATATTCGAAGTATGAAGTCTTACATGTATCCCGAGCTTTACTAGGGATTGCCCTATAAACTTTTAGGTAAATTATAAGGAGGACTATCCTATGTTTAAAAAATTATTTGGTCTTGGTTCAAAAACAAATGAAGAAACAATCGTAGCTCCATTAACTGGAGCAGTGAAAAATATTGAAGAAGTACCAGATCCAGTATTCGCTGGTCGTATGATGGGTGACGGTGTTGCAATCGATCCTACTGAAGGTGTAGTTGTATCTCCAGTTGATGGTGAAATCGTACAATTATTCCACACAAAACATGCTATCGGAATTAAAGCGAAAAACGGCACAGAAATTTTAATCCACGTTGGATTAGAAACTGTAAAAATGGAAGGCGAAGGTTTCGAAGCTCACGTTTCTGAAGGCCAAGCTGTAAAAGCTGGAGATAAATTAATCTCATTCGACTTAGAATTAATCCGTGAAAAAGCGAAAAGCACAATTACTCCAATCGTTATTACAAACACAGATGCAGCTGAGTCTATTAAGACAACTGTAGGCGTAACAGCTACAAAAGGTTCAACAGAAGTAATGAAAGTTACAATGAAATAATTGCTGTATAAGAGGAATCCGTTTCGTATGAAATGGATTCCTTATTTTTGTTGCATATTCAGTAGGTATGTTAAAATACTCTGGGCACTTGGAAATAGGGTTTCACATATATGTGGATAAGGCGCATTTTTCTTAGAAAAAATATAAGAGAACTGCGCTTTTTGTATATTCACATTTCTTTTGTTCTATTCTAATGTAAGTTATGATGAGTGGTAAGAAATCGAATATAGGGGTGGGGTTGGATGAAACGAGTGTTATTTGTTTGTACTGGCAATACATGTCGTAGTCCGATGGCTGAGGCGTTGCTTCGTCATCACGGAGGAGATAGGTTTGAAGTGCAATCTGCCGGTGTTTTCGCCTATCCTGGGAGCGATGCATCGGTATATGCGAAGGAAGCTTTAGCTGAAAAAGGGATTTCAATTAATCATGCCGCGCAGCAAGTAAACGAAACTTTGCTTGATTGGGCTGATATTGTCGTAACGATGACAGAAAATCATAAACACATTGTACTTGGGCATTATCCGAGTGTTGAAAAGAAATTGAATACGTTATATGGATTAACTGAAGGTATAGGTAAGGACATTTCAGATCCATTTGGAGGCTCGCTTTCTATTTATAAAAAAACGTTAGATGAGATGGAAAAACTTGTACAAACTTTACTGAAAAAACATTCAGTAGGTTGATGTTTCGTGTATAATACGATATTGGAGATCACTTCGTCCTATTGAGGTAGCGAGTGTGAAATGAAGATAATTGATTGAAACTTTGGAGGGGTAAAAATGAAAGTAGTAATAGCATCTGATCACGGCGGTATGAATATCCGCAAAGAACTTGTAAGTTTATTAGAAGAGTTAAATATTGAATATATTGATTTAGGTTGTGAATGTGAAGCTGGTTCTGTTGATTACCCTGACTTTGCGTTTCCGGCAGCTGAAATGGTAGCGAACGGTGAAGTAGATCGTGGTATTTTAGTTTGTGGGACAGGCATTGGTATGTCAATCGCAGCAAACAAAGTAAATGGTATCCGTTGTGCGTTAGTTCATGATACTTTCAGTGCGAAAGCAACGAGAGAGCATAATGACACTAACATGCTAGCAATGGGCGAGCGTGTAATTGGTGCTGGTCTAGCGCGTGATATCGCAAAAATCTGGTTAACAACTGACTATGAAGGTGGTCGTCACGAAAACCGCGTAGGAAAAATTAAAACATACGAAACAAAGTAATAGATTCTAACTATTAGTAGTGTGAAATATAATTTGGTGAACCAACCTGTGAAAGGAAGAGGCGTAATGACAGAAATCGTAAAAGTAAGAGAACAGCTACAAATGTCGCTTTCTGATTTCCAAGAACAAGCTTCATTACAAAGCGGTCAAATTTTTGTAGTGGGTTGTAGCACGAGCGAAGTGCTAGGCGAAAGAATTGGAACATCAGGAACGATGGAAGTAGCAGAGGCGATTTTTTCTGAGTTAAAACAATTTCAAGAGCGAACAGGTATTGAATTAGCGTTTCAATGTTGTGAGCATTTAAACCGTGCTTTAGTAGTTGAGAGAGAAGTAGCGATAAAATATCAATTTGAAATTGTAACAGTTACGCCTGTTAGATCAGCAGGTGGTGTATTGGGGACATATGCGTATCACAATTTGAAAGATCCGGTAGTAGTTGAGTTTATTAAAGCAGATGCAGGA
Organism: Bacillus cereus group sp. BfR-BA-01382; assembly: GCF_022663475.1. Taxonomy (NCBI): domain Bacteria; kingdom Bacillati; phylum Bacillota; class Bacilli; order Caryophanales; family Bacillaceae; genus Bacillus; species Bacillus cereus group sp. BfR-BA-01382. The sequence goes on along the minus strand of NZ_JAKUFQ010000136.1, from coordinate 8,656 downwards.
ATGGATATTGGTGATACATTTATTGGTATGCATTTAAAACATGTAGCTGTTCCGGTTCGTACAAGTGTGAAGGCAATTGGAAGTGCGCATGTAACGATGGCCAAAACACGTGGAAAACTAATTGGTGGAGCACGTGCTGTTTACGCGGTGACGGAAGAGACTACCACTTGCCGTTAAATATGAGAAATTAGGAAGTCATATAGTAGCTGTTTATCATAAGATAAAAGGTATGTTGTCTGACTTTATAGTAGAAGAAAGAAAAGACCGATTTTCGGTCTTTTTTTTCTTTTATGATATAGAAAGTCATGTTAGAATGTAGTTGAAAACATGAAGGTTCGAAAGAATTACAACCTGAATTTTCGTTTTTTCTGAATAAATGAGAAAAAACTGTTGGGAATCGATGTAATTCGTTCAGAAAAGGGGGATTTTGGTGGATCATTTAAAACGTCAAGATGAAAAGGTATTTGCTGCAATTGAGGCAGAACTAGGAAGACAGCGTTCAAAGATTGAGTTAATTGCTTCGGAAAACTTTGTAAGTGAAGCGGTAATGGAGGCGCAAGGTTCTGTTTTAACAAATAAGTATGCTGAAGGATATCCTGGAAAACGTTACTATGGTGGCTGTGAACACGTAGACGTAGTAGAAGATATCGCACGTGATCGCGTAAAAGAAATTTTTGGCGCAGAGCACGTAAACGTTCAACCACACTCTGGTGCACAAGCGAACATGGCAGTATACTTCACAATTTTAGAGCAAGGCGATACAGTACTTGGTATGAATTTATCTCATGGTGGTCACTTAACACACGGAAGCCCTGTTAACTTCAGTGGAGTACAATATAATTTCGTAGAATATGGCGTGGATGCTGACTCTCACCGTATTAATTACGATGATGTATTAGCAAAAGCGAAAGAACATAAACCAAAATTAATCGTTGCAGGTGCAAGTGCATACCCTCGTGTTATCGATTTCAAACGATTCCGTGAGATTGCAGATGAAGTGGGTGCATACTTAATGGTGGATATGGCACATATCGCTGGTTTAGTAGCTGCTGGCTTACATCCAAATCCAGTACCACATGCACATTTCGTTACAACGACAACACATAAAACGTTACGTGGTCCGCGCGGTGGTATGATTTTATGTGAAGAGAAGTTTGCAAAACAAATTGATAAATCAATCTTCCCTGGTATTCAAGGTGGTCCACTTATGCACGTAATCGCTGCAAAAGCTGTTGCGTTTGGTGAGACACTTCAAGAGGATTTCAAAACGTATGCACAAAATATCATTAACAATGCGAACCGCTTAGCTGAAGGTCTTCAAAAAGAAGGACTTACACTTGTTTCTGGCGGAACAGACAATCACTTAATCTTGATTGATGTTCGTAACCTAGAAATCACAGGTAAAGTAGCAGAGCACGTATTAGATGAAGTTGGTATTACAGTGAACAAAAATACAATTCCATTTGAAACAGCAAGCCCATTTGTAACAAGTGGTGTACGTATCGGTACAGCAGCTGTAACATCTCGTGGTTTCGGTTTAGAAGAAATGGATGAAATTGCGTCACTTATTGCTTATACATTAAAAAATCATGAAAATGAAGCTGCATTAGAAGAAGCACGTAAGCGTGTAGAAGCGTTAACGAGCAAATTCTCAATGTATCCAAATCTATAATAGATTGAAGAAGACTGCTGAAACGTAATTGTTTTGGCAGTCTTTTTTGTGGACATATATTATTTTTAAAGTATGTATACAAATGATGAATAAATTTTGGCGATATAATGAAGGATACAGCTCCCATAATTGGTAAAGATACTAGATAGATTCATCGTAAAATCATGATTTTGCCAAATTTGCCCTTGAATATTAGTAGCGTTTTCTTTACAATCGTAAATAGTGTAAAAAAGCGTGCAAACGCATGAATATCATCTAAAGGAGAGATTCACATGGGAAAACTGTATGTATTTGATCACCCGTTAATTCAACATAAGATTACATATATTCGCGATAAGAATACAGGTACGAAAGATTTTCGTGAATTAGTGGACGAAGTAGCAAGCTTAATGGCTTTCGAAATTACTCGCGACCTTCCGCTTAAGGATATTGAAATTGAAACGCCTGTAAGCAAAGCGACAACAAAAGTGATCGCTGGTAAAAAACTTGGTTTAATTCCGATTTTACGTGCAGGTTTAGGAATGGTTGATGGAATTCTGAAATTAATTCCAGCAGCAAAAGTAGGACACGTTGGTTTATACCGTGACCCTAAAACATTGCAACCGGTAGAATACTATGTGAAACTTCCAACGGATGTAGAAGAGCGTGACTTTATCGTACTAGATCCGATGCTAGCAACAGGTGGTTCTGCGGCTGAAGCAATTAACTCTCTGAAAAAGCGCGGTGCGAAACAAATTAAATTAATGTGTATCGTTGCAGCTCCAGAAGGGGTAAAAGTAGTACAAGAAGAACATCCCGATGTTGATATTTATGTAGCAGCATTAGATGAGAAATTAAATGACCACGGATATGTAGTACCAGGTCTTGGTGATGCTGGTGACCGTTTATTCGGAACGAAGTAAGACAACTGACGAGCAGGGGAGATTCCCCTGCTCGTTTTTTTTTGCTGTAAGCAAGTAGGGGAGGGGAGAGGATAAATATACATCGTATATACAACATAAGTTGCATACACATCACATATAATATAGAAGTCTTACGTCTGAGGAACACTATATTATGGAAGAAAAGCGTTATATCTCGAAAATATAATAGTGACAAACTTGTGAACATTTCCTTCTATTATAAAGAGAAAACTGTTAGAAATTGCATATATGTAACCAGTATTTAGAAGGGGAACGTTTTCATTTCTGGGAGGAAATGCCTAATACTCAAATTTTTAGATTTTTTACGATTTCTCGTTGACACTGTTAATACCCTATTGTATGCTAACAACGGGGATAGATGGTAGGGCTTTCAGTGACAAAAATACATCTATTCCGTGACGAAAATGTAAACTTTTTGTTTTGTATAGGATTTATGCAAAAAAATGAGTTATTATTAACACATCGTGAATGAGGGTTACATATTGGAGGGATGAATCCTTGCAAAAAAACGATCGCAGCCATATAAAAGCATATGCTTTAATGTCAGGAATTCTTGCTCAATTAGTCGGTTCTATACTTGTTGGAATCTTTGGTGGGCAGTGGATTGATAATAAGGTTGGAACGTTTCCATTGTTTCTTATTATAGGGTTATTACTCGGGTTAGGAACAGGGGTATACGCAATGATTCGACTCATTCGACATTACTATTCGGGAGAGCAATGATGATAGACGTACATGGACTTGTCCAAAGACAAAAGAAATATATGTACTACTTGCTTGCGCTTCTAGTGCTAGGATGGGGATTTACCTCTTACAAGGATGTATTTCTTGGGCTGATTATCGGAACGATTTTCAGTTTTCTTAGTTTGCGCATCATTGCACGTAGAACAGACAAGCTGTTAGATCGCGTAACAAATGGAGAAAACGTGAAGTTTAAGGCGACAGCTGTAAGTACATATTCAAGATTCGCCACGATTGGGTTATTAATTTTATTTGCAGCCAAATATCAAGAGTTAATTGCGATGTGGGGCTTAGGTGTAGGATTGCTGACAGGATACCTTGTCATGATCATAGATTTTCTTTATTTAGAGTATAAGAGCAGGGAAGAGAGGTGAATTACTAGTGGAACACGGTAAATTAGTTGAATTTCTAGGTTTAACGTTCGATTTGTCATCAGTTATGATGGTTACTGTAGCAGCAGTTATTGTTTTCTTAATCGCTGTTATCGGAACTCGCAGCTTAGCCCTTCGCCCAACCGGGATGCAAAACTTCATGGAATGGGTGTTTGACTTCGTGAAAGGGATTATCAATAGTACGATGGACTGGAAAACAGGTGGACGTTTCTTAACGCTTGGCGTTACGCTTATCATGTTTATCATCGTATCGAACTTCCTTGGTTTACCATTCATGTATTCAGCAACTGAAGCTGGCGAACATATTGCATGGTGGAGGTCACCAACGTCTGATCCAGCAGTTACATTAACATTAGCCGTGATGGTAGTTACCCTCACCCATTATTATGGAATTAAGATGAAGGGTACGAAAGAGTATGTTAAAGGTTATTTCCAACCTATGAAATTCTTATTCCCATTAAAGGTTATTGAGGAGTTTGCTAACACATTAACGTTAGGTCTTCGTTTATTCGGTAACATTTATGCAGGTGAGATCTTATTAGGATTACTTGCTAAGTTAGGCGGGGCATCATTCCTTGGAGCATTAGGTGCGCTTGTACCGATGTTAGCATGGATGGGATTCAGTGTATTCGTTGGATCAATCCAAGCATTTATTTTCGTTATGTTAACGATGGTTTATATGGCTCATAAAGTAAGTCATGACCATTAATATAATTTAAGTAAGAAAAAATTTATTTTTTTATAATACAAAGGAGGACAAATTAAATGAGTTTAGGTGTAATCGCAGCTGCAATTGCAATTGGTTTATCAGCATTAGGTGCAGGTATTGGTAACGGTCTTATCGTATCACGTACAATCGAAGGTGTTGCTCGTCAACCAGAATTAAAAGGCGCACTTCAAACAATTATGTTCATCGGGGTTGCTTTAGTTGAGGCACTTCCAATCATCGGTGTAGTTATTGCATTCATCGTAATGAACAAATAAGGGAGACTCCCCTTACATAGATGGCGAAGAGTGTTTTTCCGAACTTTCTTCGCCATTGCTTTATGAACGAAACGTATGTCTTTTTTTTTCATATGATCAATTTAGATATTTTGAAGGGAGTGAATCCTTGTGCCAACTTTATTATTAGGAGCTGCCATTCCATTTGGAACGATTGCTTATACATTGTTCATTTTCTTAATTCTATTAGTAATGCTACGCAAATTTGCGTGGGGTCCTTTAATGGGAATTATGAAAGAACGTGAAGAGCATGTTACTAATGAAATCGACGCTGCAGAAAGAAGTAACGCTGAAGCGAAGAAGTTAGTAGAAGAACAACGTGAAATGTTAAAACAATCGCGTGTTGAAGCACAAGAGTTAATCGAAAGAGCGAAAAAACAAGCTGTAGATCAAAAAGATGTGATTGTTGCTGCTGCGAAAGAAGAAGCAGAATCAATTAAAGCATCTGCTGTACAAGAAATTCAACGCGAAAAAGAGCAAGCAATTGCTGCTTTACAAGAACAAGTCGCTTCTTTATCTGTTCAAATTGCTTCTAAAGTAATTGAAAAAGAATTAAAAGAAGAAGATCAAGTTAAGTTAATTCGCGATTATATTAAAGAAGTAGGAGAAGCGCGATGAGCAATGGGATTGTAGCAAAACGTTATGCTGTCGCTCTTTTTAAAATTGCAAAAGAAAAACACGTATTAGAAATGTTTGAAGAAGAATTACGCCTTGTACAAAACGTTTATGTAAAGAACGGGGAACTACATAGCTTTTTAACGCAACCAAACATTTCAAAAGAGCAGAAGAAAACGTTTCTTGCAAACGTATTCGGATCTGTTTCTGAATCAATTTTAAATACGTTATATATTTTAATTGATAACAAGCGTATTGATATCTTACCTGAAATTGCAGATGAATATGTTGTTCTTGCTAATGAAGAACGTAACGTAGCGGATGCAACTGTATATTCTATTCGTCTTCTATCTGAAGAAGAGAAGCTTAACATTGCAGAAGCATTTGCAAAGAGAACGGGAAAAGATGCAATTCGCGTGAAAAATGTTGTAGATGAAGATTTACTAGGCGGAATTAAAGTACGTATTGGAAATCGCATTTATGACGGAAGTTTACAAGGAAAATTAGCACGTATTCAGCGTGAATTAATGAAGAATAGATAGGGGTGAAGCACATGAGCATCAGAGCTGAAGAAATTAGCGCACTGATAAAGCAACAAATCGAGAACTATCAGTCTGAAATCGAAGTTAGTGATGTTGGTACAGTTATCCAAGTTGGTGACGGTATTGCGCGTGCTCATGGTCTTGATAACGTTATGGCTGGTGAACTTGTAGAGTTCTCTAACGGCGTTATGGGACTAGCACAAAACTTAGAGGAAAACAACGTAGGTATTATCATTTTAGGACCTTACACAGAAATCCGTGAAGGTGACGAAGTTCGTCGTACTGGTCGCATCATGCAAGTACCAGTAGGAAAAGAACTAATTGGTCGTGTTGTAAACCCATTAGGTCAACCAGTTGATGGTTTAGGCCCAATCAATACAACAAACACTCGTCCAATCGAAAGTCCAGCACCAGGTGTAATGGATCGTAAATCTGTTCATGAGCCACTTCAAACAGGTATTAAAGCGATCGATGCTCTTGTACCAATTGGCCGTGGTCAACGTGAGTTAATCATCGGTGACCGTCAAACTGGTAAAACAGCAGTTGCACTTGATACAATCATTAACCAAAAAGATGAAGATATGATTTGTATCTATGTAGCTATCGGACAAAAAGAATCAACTGTACGTAACGTAGTAGAAACACTACGTAAGCACGGTGCATTAGAGTACACAATCGTTGTAACTGCATCTGCTTCTCAACCAGCTCCATTATTATACTTAGCTCCTTATGCTGGTGTAACAATGGGTGAAGAGTTCATGTACAATGGTAAACACGTATTAGTAGTATATGATGACTTATCAAAACAAGCAGCGGCTTACCGTGAGCTGTCATTACTATTACGTCGTCCTCCAGGTCGTGAAGCTTATCCAGGGGATGTATTCTACTTACATTCTCGCTTATTAGAGCGTGCAGCAAAATTAAGTGATGCAAGAGGCGGCGGTTCTTTAACTGCACTACCTTTCATCGAAACACAAGCAGGGGACGTATCAGCTTACATCCCAACAAACGTAATTTCTATTACGGATGGACAAATCTTCTTACAATCTGACCTATTCTTCTCTGGCGTACGTCCAGCGATCGATGCGGGTACTTCTGTATCTCGTGTTGGTGGATCTGCTCAGATTAAAGCAATGAGTAAAGTATCAGGTACACTTCGTCTTGACCTTGCATCTTACCGTGAGTTAGAAGCGTTCGCTCAGTTCGGCTCTGACCTTGATAAAGCAACTCAAGCGAAACTAAACCGTGGTGCTCGTACTGTTGAGGTATTAAAACAAGGATTACACAAACCGTTACGTGTAGAGAAACAAGTTATCATTCTTTACGCTTTAACACGTGGATTCCTAGATGATATCCCAGTAGTAGATATCACTCGTTTCGAAGAAGAATTCCATGCTTGGTTAGATTCTAATGCGACTGACTTATTAGAAGAAATCCGCACAACTAAGAAACTTGCGGATGACGACAAATTTGCAGCAGCAATTAACGGATTTAAAAAAGTATTCGTAGCTTCTGAGTAATAAAAGCGGAAGCGGCTCGTCCTGAATGTGAGGGGGAAGAAGTGAAGCCACCGAACATTCAAGCCGCTGGAGCTAGATAATAATATATATAGGCATCTCAATCTTTGAGATTGCTGACGGTTATGTAAAGGAAAAGAGTAGGTGCACCTATTCTTTTCCTTCAATCATGAGCAAGAATATCTTGCAACGTAGATTAGGAAGAGGATTCTTACTAATCGTGCCAACTTCCGGAAAAAAGGTGGTGAAAACCTGTGGCATCTTTACGCGATATAAAAGCGAAGATTACCTCGACAAAGAAAACGAGTCAAATTACGAAAGCGATGGAGATGGTATCTGCATCTAAGTTAAACCGTGCAGAACAAAATGCTAAATCTTTCGTTCCGTATATGGAAAAGATTCAAGAAGTAGTAGCGAGCATTGCGCAAGGAAGTAAAGGAATTAATCATCCGATGCTAAATGCGCGTCCTGTAAAGCGTACAGGATATATCGTTATTACATCTGATCGCGGACTAGCAGGTGGTTATAACAGTAACGTATTACGTACAGTGAGTAACGTAATTCGTGAACGTCATAATATGGATTCAAACCAATATTCAATTATTGTGCTTGGACGACTAGGACGTGATTATTTAAAACGTCGCGGCTTTAACATCATTGATGAAGTAGTTGGATTATCTGACCACCCATCATTTACTGATATTAAAGATCTTGCTTCTCGAGCAATTGCGATGTTTGCAGATGGTGCTTATGATGAGCTGTATATTTACTACAACCATTACGTAAGTAAAATTTCACAAGAAGTAACGGAAAATAAAATTTTACCGCTTACTGATGTGGCGTCTGATAAACCGACGACAGCTTATGAATTCGAACCTTCTGAAGAAGAGATTTTAAAAGTACTATTGCCACAATACGCAGAAAGCTTAGTGTACGGTGCATTACTAGATGGTAAAGCAAGTGAGCACGCAGCGCGTATGACAGCAATGAAGAGTGCTACAGACAACGCAATGGAAGTTATCGATTCACTTACACTTTCATTCAACCGTGCGCGTCAGGCAGCGATTACGCAAGAAATTACGGAAATCGTTGGTGGAGCAGCAGCGTTAGAATAGTATTAAAAGCGGAAGCGGTTCGTTCAGAATGAGAGGGAGATGGAGCTTTTGACGTAGAGGCGATTTGTGCCTCGTAGGAAAAAGCGAAGCCACCGAACATTCTAACCGCCGGAGCTAGATTCAATAAAAAGCGTAGG
>NZ_JAKUFQ010000135.1:0-12409 GCF_022663475.1 Bacillus cereus group sp. BfR-BA-01382 | reverse complement strand
CCGTTCAAATAACGTAGAACGATTTGTATTTTTTCATCAGCTGTAAATTTAGCCATAGAAAAACTGCACCTCCAATTGTTAGACTGTGTCTAACAATTGGGGTGCAGTTCACTGTTTCATTCAGTTTTACTCTTTTTTCTATTGAATCTAATAATCAAATAGTTTCTTAGAAGTATTAAAAGACGTAAAAAAATGGATTATAAAAATATTAGCTATTAATGAGCGTGTTTTGTAGAGGAAATCATGATTAATCAACACGCCTGACTTCACATATTACTTTTGGTGCCTGATTTTATGAATTCACACCATTCACAAGATTTTCACAGAATTAATGACTATACTAATTAACAGGATGTTCAAATGAAAATGATTATCAATAGCGATTCAATTGAATAAAAATTAATTTCTAATTCAATCTATGGATGTCATCATTTTCGAAATAAATTACACTATAAGGAGTATACATATGAAAAAATCTATGCTTTTAAAATTAGTGAGTATTCTAGCAATTTTTACTTTAATGTTAGTAGCTTGCTCAAATCCAAGTAATGATACTAAAGAGTCAAAAGCTAATAAAGATAATGGTAGTGATAAGACAAAAACGGTTGAAATCACTGATGCTCATGGAACTGTTAAAGTCCCTGTAAACCCAAAGAATGTAGTTGCTTTGGATAACAGAACTTTTGAAACTTTATCTGATTGGGGAATTAAATTAGCGGCTGCTCCAAAGGATATCATGCCTGCAGATTCAGCATATAAAAAGGATGATTCAGTTCAAAACATTGGAAATCACCGTGAACCAAATCTTGAAATTATTGCAGCTGCAAATCCTGAACTTGTAATCGTTGGTCAAAGATTTGCTGGTCATTACGAAGAAATCAAAAAATTAGTACCAAATGCAGCTGTTATTGATCTTAATGTTGATGTATCTGAGAAGGCTACTAAGCCTGGCGAAAACTTAGTAAAAGGACTTAAAGATTCTACAGTTACTTTAGGGAAAATCTTTGATAAAGATAAAGAAGCTAAAAAATTAGTAGCTGATTTTGATAAATCTATTGAAAACGCAAAATCTGCTTATAACGGAAAAGATAAAGTTATGAGTGTTATCGTTACTGGTGGGAATATCGGTTTTGCTGCGCCGCACTCTGGTCGTGTTTGGGGACCAATGTATGAAATTTTCGGTTGGACTCCAGCATTAGAAGTTTCAAATTCTACTGCAGGTCATAAAGGTGACGACGTTTCTGTTGAAGCTATTGCACAAACAAATCCTGATTGGATTTTCGTATTAGATCGTGATGCTGCAACATCTGATGCAGCCACTTCAGCTCCAGCTAAGGATGTTATTTCTAAATCACCTGCTCTTCAAAACACAACTGCTGTTTCTAAAAACCAGGTTATTTATGCACCAGAAGATACTTACACAAATGAATCAATTCAAACTTATATAGAGTTATTTGGAAATATTTCAAAAACTTTAGCTAAGTAGTGTAAAGGAGTACGAAGCAGTGTCAAAAAATATAATTTCTAGGGTTGAGAATATTTCTCAACCCCAGTTTTATAATCACAATAAATTATGGACAAAACCTTTTATAATAGCGATTATAGTTGTTCTAATTTTAGGGATTATATCACTGTTTACTGGAGTTTATGATATACGTGGACAAGAGGACGGAATGGAGATGTTTTTCATCACTCGTGTTCCAAGAACAGTTGCATTAATGCTTACTGGAGCTGCAATGGCGATGGCAGGGCTCGTAATGCAACTCATTACACAGAATCGCTTTGTTGAACCTACTACAACAGGGACTATTGAATGGTCAGGCTTAGGCCTGCTTTTTGTGTATTTACTATTTCCTGCCCCAACTTTAGTTCAAAGAATGACTGGTGCAATCATTTTTTCTTTTATAGGAACTATGATTTTTTTTCTATTTTTAAGAAGAGTTAAGCTTCGTTCGTCTTTAATTGTCCCGATTATTGGATTGATGCTTGGAGCAGTTATTTCTGCAGTGTCTACTTTTTTGGGACTCCTTTTTCAAAAGACGCAAAGTATTGAAACTTGGTTCGTAGGTTCATTTGCGAACGTTCAGGTAGGAAGATATGAATATTTATGGCTGATTGTTATCATTACTTTTCTTATTTTTATGTATGCTAATAGATTGACTTTAGCTGGACTAGGAGAAGATGTCGCAACAAGCCTTGGAGTTAATTACAATAGAATTGTTCTTTTTGGGACTGCTCTTATATCTGTTGCAGTTGGAATTGTTGCAGCTGTTATTGGACACTTACCTTTCTTAGGATTAATTGTGCCAAATATCGTTTCAATGTTTAGAGGTGATGATCTTAGGAGTAATTTACCTTGGGTTTGTGTGATCGGAATGGGGTCAATAACTGCCTGTGACATCATTTCTCGAACAATTATACAGCCTTTTGAATTACCTGTTTCTTTAATACTTGCAACAGTGGGAGCAGTCGTGTTTATTACTATTTTATTGAGACAAAGAAAACCAAGGAGGCTACGATGATCACATTAGAATATAGAAAAAAAGAAAATGTCGAAATCGATTCTAGCCTTCATAATGAAAGTAGATCAGCTAGCGCTTTTCGGTCTAAGAAGGAAGCAAGACGTTATTGGATTTTACTGATTACATTGATTGCTTTAGGTCTCCTTTCTTCATATGGACTTTTAGTTTATAACAATCCAGTTCCGATAGATTCACCTTCTTTTATCCCAGTCGTTAAGAGAAGGATAGTAGCTATTGTTGCAATGATTATCGCTGCAGTTTGCCATAGCTTGTCGACAGTTGCTTTCCAATCTATTACGAATAATAAAATTATTACTCCATCGCTTTTAGGTTTCGAATCACTTTATTCAGCAATTCAAACGAGTACAATATTCTTCTTTGGTGCTAGTGCATTAATAAATTTTAATGGAATTGGATCATTTTTATTCCAAGTTGTTGTTATGGTCTTCATGAGTTTGATACTTTATGGATGGTTACTTTCCGGTAAATACGGGAATTTACAACTTATGCTTTTAGTTGGAATTATTATTGGTACCGGGCTAAATTCAGTGTCAACTTTCATGAGAAAACTACTTGCGCCTTCAGAATTTGATATTTTACAAGCAAGATTATTTGGTTCTGTTAATCATGCAGATCCTGCATATTTTCCTATTGTAATTCCTATGATCATAATTGTAGCAGTATTAATTTTGGTTCATTCTAAGAATTTGAATGTTTTGTCACTAGGAAAAGATGTTGCTACTTCTTTTGGTGTTAAATATCAACCTAGTGTAATTTATACGCTTGTATTAGTAGCTATTTTGATGTCCATTTCAACAGCTCTAATTGGACCACTTACTTTCTACGGCTTTTTAGTAGCAACTTTGAGTTATCAGGCAGCGTCAACTTATGATCATAGATACATTTTTCCGATGGCTTTTGCTATAGGATTTTTAATAATGACGAGTGCATACTTTTTAATGTATCATGTATTCCATGCTCAAGGTGTAGTTTCAGTTATTATTGAATTATTTGGTGGAATCATATTCTTAACTATAGTTTTAAGGAAGAGGGCTTTATGATAAAAATTGATAATGTTAAAAAGTTCTATACTGATAAGGTGAAGATAGGACCTTTGGATATTGAAATACCAAAAGCAGGCTTTACTTCTTTAATTGGACCAAATGGCGCTGGAAAGTCTACGACACTTTTGATGATTGGAAGACTTTTAGATATGGATGAAGGTCAAATTCAGGTAGCAAATATGGATGTTTCTGAATCCAAATCAAAAGACTTAGCAAAAATTTTGACTATATTGCGACAAGAAAATCATTTTGTAACTAGGCTTACTGTTAGACAATTAGTTGGATTTGGGCGCTTTCCTTATTCAAAGGGAAGATTGACTAAAGAAGATGAGGTTATCATTTCTAAATATATCGATTTCTTAGATTTAACTAGTTTAGAGAATAGATATTTAGATGAGCTTTCTGGTGGTCAAAGACAAAGGGCATATGTAGCGATGGTATTGTGCCAAGAGACGGAATATGTACTTTTGGACGAACCTTTGAACAACCTTGATGTTGCTCGTTCTGTTCAAATGATGGAGCATTTGAGACGTGCAGCTAATGAATTTGGACGAACAATTTTGACTGTCATGCATGACATAAATTTTGCGGCTAAATACTCTGATAAAATTTGTGCTATGAAAGATGGACAAATTGCTGCTTTTGGAACAGTAGAAGAGGTTATGGATCCAACACTTTTGACAGATATTTTTGAAACAAAAATAGAAATTATTAATGGTCCTTATGGGCCAATAGCAGTTTATTAGTTATAAAATGTCTTGCGTAGATTATGCAAGACACTCTAGTTGAAGTTGCTGTCTATATTTTATAGGCAGCAACTTTTTTTATGTGATTACTCATAAAATGTAAAAGAATGCTTCACCTTTTCAAGTATGTACCAAACGAAAAAAATATCTCTGTATAACTTTTTAAAAGAATTCAGTTTGTTTTTGATATGTAATATTGCATATCAGAGTGTATTGATAAAAGTGTAAGGTGTCACTATAATGAGGGCATAAAGATAAACCACATTATCGTAGCAAGAAAAAGGAGGAAATAATATGGAAATCGCAATGGCAGTTTTAAAATTTGTAGGTGGCGTAATCCCGTTAATTCAAGAACTTTTAAAAGCATTTATGTAAGTTTATTAATTAGCTATCATTTATCAATCATTATCATATTTTACTAAAAAAAGAACGGGGTGATTTTTCTGAATATTAAGAAAAACACTAAAAGAAGAAAGTTCCTTGCATGTTTATTAGTTAGTTTATGCACTATTAATTATTCATCTATTTCCTTCGCAGAAACACAAGCAAGTAATGTAACTGATGTAACTAAAAATGCTAGTGGCATTGATACTGGTATAGCAAATCTTAAATATAATAATCAAGAGGTTTTAGCTGTAAATGGTGATAAAGTAGAGAGTTTTGTTCCGAAAGAAAGTATCAATTCAAATGGTAAATTTGTAGTAGTGGAACGCGAGAAAAAATCACTTACAACGTCACCGGTCGATATTTCAATTATTGATTCTGTAGTGAATCGCACGTATCCAGGAGCTGTACAACTTGCAAATAAAGCTTTTGCAGACAATCAACCGAGTTTATTAGTGGCTAAGAGAAAGCCTTTGAATATTAGTATAGACTTACCTGGCATGAGAAAAGAAAATACAATCACTGTTCAAAATCCGACATATGGTAATGTAGCTGGAGCAGTAGACGATTTAGTATCTACTTGGAATGAAAAGTATTCTACAACACATACGTTACCTGCAAGAATGCAGTATACAGAATCTATGGTTTATAGTAAATCACAAATAGCAAGTGCTCTTAATGTTAACGCTAAATATCTTGATAACAGTCTAAACATTGATTTTAATGCGGTTGCAAATGGAGAGAAGAAAGTGATGGTAGCGGCATATAAGCAAATATTTTATACGGTAAGTGCTGAACTACCTAACAATCCATCCGATCTTTTTGATAATAGTGTTACTTTTGACGAGTTAACTCGTAAAGGTGTAAGTAATTCGGCTCCACCTGTTATGGTTTCAAATGTAGCTTATGGTAGAACCGTTTATGTAAAATTAGAAACAACATCTAAGAGTAAAGATGTACAAGCTGCTTTTAAAGCCTTACTTAAGAATAACAGCGTCGAAACGAGTGGACAGTATAAAGATATTTTTGAAGAAAGTACCTTTACTGCTGTAGTATTAGGCGGAGATGCGAAAGAGCATAACAAGGTTGTTACTAAAGATTTCAATGAAATCCGAAATATCATTAAAGATAATGCTGAATTAAGTCTTAAAAATCCAGCATATCCAATTTCATATACAAGCACTTTCTTAAAAGATAATGCAACTGCCGCTGTTCATAACAATACAGATTATATTGAGACGACAACTACAGAATATTCAAGTGCTAAAATGACACTTGATCATTACGGTGCTTACGTTGCTCAATTTGATGTATCTTGGGATGAATTCACATTTGACCAAAAGGGTAACGAAGTACTAACACATAAAACATGGGATGGTAGCGGAAAAGACAAAACGGCTCATTACTCTACAGTTATCCCTCTTCCACCGAACTCAAAAAATATAAAAATTGTAGCAAGAGAATGTACAGGTCTTGCATGGGAATGGTGGAGAACAATTATTAATGAACAAAACGTTCCATTAACAAATGAAATAAAAGTTTCAATTGGAGGAACAACATTATATCCAACTGCTAGTATTAGTCATTAGTTATAAAAAAAGCGCCCTATAAGTAGGGCGCTTTTTACTCTTTCCAAAATTGTTCTAATAGAATGACAAGCATGGTACCCACAAGTAAGCCATTACTTAAAACATATTGTAAGGAAGAAGGAACTCCGCTAAATGCACTTTCTGGAAGAAACAATATTCCCAAACTGATTAATAATGAAATTCCTAATATAGTTAATCGGCGTTGATTTAAATCTTCACGTAAAATGGATTGAAATGAAATGCCTATTACTTGGACAAATGTAGCTAAAAGTGCAGCATTAGCAATAGGTCCTGGTAGCAAGGATATAAAGTTTACAATTGAGGGAATAAAAGAAATTCCTGCTAATATAAGACTTGCTATAAGGAACGACTTCACTTTTCTTTGTCCTGTTAGTTGGATAAATCCTGCTGATGCAGGTAATGGTACAATTCCAATTGTAGAGAACAACGACGAGATAATATGTGATATACCTCCGACCCATACACCACGGTTCAGTGTTTGCTTTTCATTTTCTTTAGATAATGGAGCCACTTGTTTTACAGCCGAAATAGCAGCGATTGTATTTGCAACTAAAAGAAATGTAAATAAAGTTGCAGTTAGAGTCATTCCAATATCGAATCTAGGTGTGCCCCAAGCAAATATCTCTGGTAACTTAACTAGCGTTGTATGCGAAGGGATATGAGATGATTTTCCTAATACTGCATACAAAAGCCAACCACATGAAATTCCAAGTAACACAGCGTAACTTTTCATCCATCCTTTCCCTTTAATTGATAAGAAAGTAATAAGGGCAAAAACAAAGAGAGCAATAGTAGCTGTTGTATAGTCAGGATGGGTTGCAGATCCTTGTAATCCTATCATTCCTTTTAGTAACACACCACTAAGCTGAAGAGATAATATTAAAAGAAAGGTTCCTGTAACCAAGGGTGTAAATAAGCGTAAGATTCGATGAACAAGCCCTGTTATACCAAGAAAGAAGAGTAATATACCTGCAATAATTAATCCGCCTTCTAAAAGTTGCAATACGTCTTTTGCACTTTGTCCCTGATGCATAGCGACTTGTCCCAATATGACAAATATACTTACCCATGAACCGGCTGGCCCGTCCGCAATGGGGTAACGATGCCCAAACCACGCTTGTAGAAACGAACTTACTCCCACGACTAAAAAAGTTCGCTGCATTAATGTTGAGACATCCTCTATTGGTAAATGGAATATGCCACCAATAATGATAGGTAACGCAATTGCATTTGCTAATAGAAACACAAACCATTGTAGAATACTAAAACTCGTATCAAAGTGTTTTTTATTCATATTATTCTCCTTTGCCGAAAAAGAATCTCATAGTAAAAATCCATCCTTTCTACACAGTTAGATTAAAAAGGATGGATTTATTAAATCTATAAAATTATTTTAATTATATAGATAGATTTTTAATTAATTACCATGTACGGAATGGTAAGAATTTCCCATTAAGTGTAATCACGATACGAGGATCGCCACCTTTTGGATCTTCTTGTGTATCCACACCTAGGTTGAAGTTAATCGCACTCATTACACCTTCGCCGGCTTTTTCTAAGATTAACTCTCTAATAGTTGGTGCATATTGTAACATCATTTCATATAAACGATATGCAATCGGGTCCGTAGGAGGCATTTCCATCACTTGGCCGCGAAGTGGAACTACTGTTAATGCTTGAACTACTTTTTCATCTAATTCTAATAGTTTACCAATTTTTTCTGCTTCTGGACGTGTCATTGTAGCTTGTCCTAATAACGCTGTTACAACCCAAGTCTCAGAGTGTTCACTTACTTTTGCAATTTCTTCCCAAGTTAACCCTTTTTCAATTTTTGCCGCTAAAATTTTTTGCGTAGCTTCTTGTCTATTCATATCTAATACTTGTTTTTTCATATCTCATAACTTCCCTTCATATACGTGATAATTATTATTTTGTTTTACTATTTAACGCTTTATATCCATCAACCACTACATCTAATTTACCTGTGTGAGGGTCAATAACTAAACCATGTACAGGAACATCTTTTGGGATAAGTGGATGATTTCTTACTAAATCAACATTAGCTTGCGTTGAGTCGCAAACATCATCGAATCCGAATAACCATTTTTCAAGGTCAATACCAGCATATTCAATCGCTGATAAAATTTCTGATGAAGCTACTCCGCGATCTAATATTTTTTGAAGTGTTCCTTTTGGATTCGTTTGGCTCGCGCCACATCTATGGTGTCCAATAAGGAAGATTTCATCTGCATTTAAATCGTATACTGATGCTACAACACTTTGCATAACACTATCGAAAGCAGAAGCAATTTTACCACCTGCATTTCTGATAACCTTTGCATCACCATCGTGTATATCTAAAGCTTTTGGAAGTAGCTCAATTAAACGAGCATCCATGCAAGAAACAACAACCATACGTTTTTTAGGCATTTTTGTCGCTTCACGAGGAGCGTATTCCTTATTTTCTACAAAATGTTCATTGAACGATAGAATTTCTTGTAATAACATATTTGTAACCTCCTTTAAATCTAGATGTATTTTTTTGTTGTGTCCTCTGTGTTATAAGTAAATATAGCTGATAAATAATGTGATGTAAGAGGATAAACTAAGTATAGTGAATTGTATCGATAAGCAGAATAAGTTGGCGAAACACTTTCGGGCTTTCTACTTTCACGGTGAAAGGATTGGTTTATATCATTGATCAAACAGATTTTGAGATACTGAAATTATTAGGAGAAAACTCAAGAATACAATGGAAAGAACTTGGCCAAAAAATACATATGACGGGGCAAGCTGTAGGAAATCGAATTCGAAGATTAGAGGATTTAGGGATTATTGAACAGTATACAATTGCAATAAACCGAATCAAATTAGGACAAGTAGTGACTGCATTTGTTACTTTGTTCGTAACAACAGCTAATCACCAAGAGTTTATGAATTTCTTTCAAGGAGAAGAAGGGATTTCTGAAGTACATCGTATAAGTGGTGAGGGGTGTTATTTATTAAAAACACATTTTGCTTCCAACGAAGACTTAGATAACTTTCTAGGACGACTATTAAAATACGGGAACTATCGTGTTAACTTATCAATAGGAAAGTTGAAATAAGGTTTCTTTTCTTTGGAGGAGATAGTAACGTTATTTGCTAAACTTTATTTGTATAGAGATAATGAAGTCGTTTAATGTTTATCTTAAATAGTCAGAGCCTTACTACAATTTATGTGTAGTAAGGCTTTTTAAAGTTGTTATATTCAACAATTAAGCTGAAGTGTTGAGGGGGGATATGAGACGATTTCTTTCAAGAGAATCATAAATGATTTTGTCTTAAGAAAGATCTTGCAACTCAGTACAGGATCTTTAATTAAACGTTTTTAAAAGCTAAATTGTGGTTTCATATCCCCTTTATAAGGTTCATGTTCAACGAATATAGTTATATCCTTACCAGCTTGGTCTTTACCAGTTCTTTTATACGTAAATTTATTCTTATTTAGTTCAGTAAGTTCAAGAGCAACACCATATTTATTATTTCCAATTGAAACATGGGCTCTTATTTTATTTTCATGTACAACATCGAAGTAGCCATAATCACCGCGGCTTTGACCTGTTTCGCTATTGAAGAACTCATATTTATTAGATTTGTCATCAAATTTTGCTAGACTTATAAAATTCGAATTAAATTGTGTTACATCGTTACCAGCTTCGTCTAATACCTTTGTTCCGTGCCAAAGGGTACCGCCTAAAATTTTATCTCCATCAACATTTTTAACAATATCTCCTGTAGTCGTGTTCAGCTGCTTGTCCGGATCAGTGAAAGAAAGTTCTTTTTCTTTATATGGAACATGTTCAACGAAAACTTCTACATCTTTACCGTTAGCGTCTTTCCCCATTCGTTTATAAGTAAATACATTTTTATTTAGTTTTGTCATGTCAACGACAGCTTGATACTTCATTGATTCTGAAATTAATATTCTCTTCTTCCCATCATTTGTGACAAAGAAAGTTCCTTTATCGCCACGACTTGCACCTGTTTTAGCATCAAAAAATTCATATCTGCCTGACTTCGCATCATATTTTGCAAGACCAATGAAGTTTGCATTCTCTTTTGTTAAGTCATTCTTATCTTTGTCATACACTCGTGTACCTTGCCAATTTGTCTTGCTAAGAATATTAGCCATTTTTTGCCCTTTAGTTAATTTATTTTCCTTTTTTGTTTCTTTAGCAACTTGTTCTTGTTTTTGTTTACTATGATTTTCTTCAGCTTTAGTACCAGCACACCCTGTTAATGCTAATGTGAATCCGAGCAGTACGGATGATAGTGCTTTTGTTTTTTTGTTCATGTTTTATCGTCTCCTTATTTTAGTACGGTTTGCGATTATAGTAGCAGTGCGTCATATATGAACTTAGTTGCTACGTTTCTTATGTTAATACCCGACTATAAACTGCCTCTAAATAAAACATTAAAAAAAGATAAACTAATTCCTAAAAAATGTTCATATTTATAAAAAATCGCTAGCTTGTTGTAGTGCCTACGAGTAATCCAACAAATACATTGTAATGAAAAAGGAAAGTCGTTAACAATAATGTAATTCCTAATGGAGCCAATCGATTGTATTGCAAAATTTTCGAGCTAAACTGTAGGGGAAATGAAGATTTTATAGAATTCGTTTCGTATAGGAAGGGGATGTCCATGTTTGATTCAACAGATTTTAAGATTATACAATTACTACAAGAAAACGCTAGAATGAACTGGAAGGAAATTGGGGAGATAGTACATTTGACTGGTCAGGCTGTCGGGAAACGAATTCATAAATTAGAAGAGGCAGGTGTCATTCAAAAATATACGATAAATATCAACAGGGCTAAGCTAGAAGGATCTATTATGACCTTTGTTACACTATTTTTGCATGCACCGCACTATCATAATCAAATTCAAAACTTTTTTGAAAAAACGGACGTAATTACTGAAATGTATCGTATAAGCGGCGATGGGTGCTATGTCATGACTCTTCACACATCTTCGCATCAGCAATTAGAAGAGACTCTTGCAGATGTTTTACATTATGGTGATTATCGTATAAATACGGTCATTAAGACAATGGAAAAAAAGAAAGAATAAGATATTTATCCTTTCTTTTTTTTGAACTGTAATTTTTTATTTGCTCTTGTTTATAAAACAGTTTGCTGACATGACTGTTGCATAAATATCACCAAACTCTAATGCACTCATGAACGATTGATGAGCGTGTACTGCGGGGATTAGATTTCCTTGAAATTCTAAATCTTTTGTTGTACAAGCATCTTCAATTACAATACATTGAAATCCGAAGTCACTGGCAGCGCGTACTGTTGCATCAATACATACATGAGTCATCATACCGCAAATGACTAGTTGATCTATTTTTTCTGTCTTTAATGTTTCTAATAAATTTGTTCTTAAAAAACTGTTAGGATGATGTTTTTGAATGACTCTTTCGTTAGCAATCGGTTGTACATCATCATAAATTTGAACACCTACTGTATCGGGTAAGAAGAAAGTAGCCCCTTCGTTGTTCGCAATATGTTGTACGTGAATAACTGTTTTATGCTTTTCGCGAAATACTCTCAAAACTTCTTTCGCTTTTTGTGCGGCTTTTTCAGGTTGATGTAATTCCATATTGCCACCTTCAAAGTAATCATTTTGTATGTCGACTAATAGTAACGCTTCGTTCATAGTTAATCCCCCCACATATATTTGTACAGTACGTTGTTTGTACTGTACCGTTATTATATAAAGTGTAGGTATGCGGAAGTAATAGCGTTATGAAACGATTTTAACGTATATAGTTTCATTGTGAAAAAGGTGAAAGTTGGTATAGGCACAAATGGATTTTGTGGAATTCACGGCAAAGTTATAGGTAGAGTGGCGTTGTAGGATAAAAACCATAACTTTGCTGGAGGATCGGGTTATGGTTTTTTTTATGAGGAAATGCGATTTTAAGTTTTTGCTGAAGATGTTTTTCTAGGATATGCTGTGAGTGATTGAAGTGAGGTAGTGTCGGATATTGTCGACCGATCGATATATTAGAAAAATCGTTGATATATTGT
>NZ_JAKUFQ010000134.1:0-12548 GCF_022663475.1 Bacillus cereus group sp. BfR-BA-01382 | reverse complement strand
CAATCTATAACGAGCAAGGCCAGGAAGTCGTGAAAGGAAAAACAAACGAACAAGGCATTGCAAAGTTTGAGAAATTACCAGCTGGTAAATACACATATAAAGAGACATTCGCACCAGAGGGATATTTAATCAATGAAGAAACATTCTCTTTTGAAATTAAAATAGATGGTGAGATTATCAAACATGTTGTAGCAGATCAGAAAAAAGAAGTTCCACCAACACCAGAAACGCCACAACCAGAGCAACCGGAACAACCACAGCCAGAACAACCAAAACCACAACCAGAGAAGCCACAAACACCACAGGTCATTGAAAAACCTGTACCAACACCAGAGAAACCACAAAACATTGTAAAACAACCACAACCGATGAAAGAACAACCTAAGAAAGTAGAAAGTCATTTACCAACAACAGGCGGCAAAGCTGAAAATCCATATTGGAAATGGATTGGTGTTACATTTGTCGTTCTTGGTAGCATCCTAGCTGTTTACGCATTTAGAAAACGTAAGAATCAAGAAGTGTAAAACACTCTCAACTGATAAGGGAGGGCGGGATCAAATGTGCATATTTGATGTACATTATCAAATCAATGATAGGAAATATACGAAATCATATTTACTTGCATTGGTGGAAGATGGGTTTCAGTTGCGAAAAAATATCCAACATGTTCTATTCAAAGAGCACCAACAAGAAATTAAGATTCTTTCTACAGATTTAGAGGAATTAGATTTAGTAGCTTTATAAAAAACTGATACGAATGGAAAGGTGAGATTGCTATGTGTGGAACATTTATTGGAAGAAGTGCACAAATCCCAGCATTTATAAAACCAAAATGGTATGACATGAGTAAGTCAAATTCCATTGTCATAGAGAATGCAGGGAATAAAATGAATCCTCAATTTGTATTTGAAGAAGAAAATAGAAATATCCTGGTACGAGGTGGAACAGGAAAAGGAAAAACAGGTTTGATGAAGCAACTTCTTACCCTTGTCATGGCGGATAATCAACAAGCGACTGTCTTAGATGGGGATGGAGAGTATAAAGAATACGAAAAAATGGGTGCTCACATTATCACTTTTACATCAAAAGATTCTTTTCTAAGCAAAACCGAAATAGAAACATGCAAACAATCGGATGTCGTTATCATTGATGAAGGATTAAGGTTGTATTCCAATAATCCAGATGGATTCATCAATCTTTTAGAAGAACTAGAGGAACTGAATGTAAGAGTTTTTGTAAGTTTTCAAGCGATACCAGAAGAGTTATTGCACAGATTTGATGTGTATTTAGAATTGGACCCACTCATCGCTTAAAACTATACAATATTTCTATTTAACGATATAGAATGATAAAACAATACAGGAGGTTTTCTTATGAAACCAATTAAGCATATGCGAAGTAAACGCGGTTTTTATATCGGTCGAGTTCCACATACAACACATACACCTTCAACAAATAAGCGTACAGAAGAATGGGCGGGAAGAATGGGAAAGAGCATGATTTTCTCTTCTCTCTTAGTTACACTAGACCCTTACAAAAAAGCGCGTAAATCATAATATTCATGGGAGGACATTCTTTCACTGAATATCCTCCCCACTTAAAAGGAGGAAGCAAAATGGGAAAACAAGCGTATCAAAATCGTCAAGAATGCTGGGAAACGTTCTGGAAAGAACAAGTAACGGTAGATGGTGAATTAGATATCGAACAAGTGAAGCAAGAACTCTTCAACTATAAAACACTCTTAGATCAAATTAATCAACCTCAAAACGGAATCATGCAACCTCAAATCTTGATTCAATTAGCCGCAGAAGAACGAACACAAAAGCATCGTGAAAAACTAGTAGCCCTTGCATAAGGCCATTTCAAGGATAGAAAGGAAGTGAAGAAGTGGCGCACAGCAAGCTCGACAAAGAAATTGAAAACTTCATAGAAAAGAACTGGAAAATGCTTTTAGGTATAGGAGCTGTTGCATTTGTCTGGTTTTCTAAAGAAAAAATCCTCACAGAATTGATGAAGCTGGTGCCAACTGTAGTCGGTGTGTTTCGTGGGATTGCTTTATTGATCTTGCTAGGAATTGTCATACGGATTGTCTTACATGGCATCTATTTATATCTAGAAAAGAAGCGGTATCGATACGTATTATTCATTCCGCACATAGATGATGAAGTCACACCAGATAAACTAGGGCAAATGATTCGGCATGTACATGGTTCGGGTCGAAAGCCTTTAGAACGTCTGTTAAAAGGTCGCGATTGGTACCGCATGACGATGTATCGTCCAGAGGGAGAAAATGAGCGTGTTCGCTTTTATGTAGGTGGTCCAGAAGATAAAATCAAACAGGTTGTGCAAGCCATACAAAGCGCTTATACCCACAGTGAAATTTATACCGTCCCAAAGGAAGAAATGCCATTTCCAACAAGAAAAGCGGTAGGAGGACGGATGGTATTAAAGAGAAAGCGGCTAGATGCCACATTATCACTCGCGCGCTATACACGTGATGTATTACCGATGTTAGGAAGCGCAATGGAAGAAAAGACATGGATTGATATTGCTTTTACACCAGATAACGGGTATCAGCTGACAAAAGGGATTCGAAAAGCAGAAAAGGTCATTCGAAAGAAGAAAAAGCATGGTTTAGATGCTTTTGAGAAAGAAGAAATTCGCGCATTAAATAAACGGTTTGCAAAAAATGAAGTGGCGTTTCAAGTATCCGTTTCATTCGCAAGTGACTATTATCCTGGTGTACCTGTTATCAAGAACTTAGGACATATGGTCACAAGTATTATGGCCGATGTGAATGAACTTAGATACAGGCGTTTTAGACGCAGTATGCCAGCTGTACCGCATCCCGTATACGGGAAAATGATTTGGACGGGATCAGAGCTATTAAACTTGTTGCACCTTCCAAATGTAACGGGTGATAAAAACAGCAAGACAGAGCGAAACATCTTGTATCTAGATAAAGGTGAAAACATGATACCAGATGATTTATTGGCCGAAGGCATTTCAATTGGTCATGTAATGCATCCCTATATTAGGGACCGATTAGTAAAAATTCGAGAAGATTTCTTCAAGAATCATGGCTACATTACAGGGAAAGTTGGGTCTGGTAAAAGTACTATTGCCATGAGATTGATGCAAAGTGTTATTGATAAGTGGCTAGAAAATCCGAATGAAGCGGGCGGATTGTCTCTATTTGATCCGACGGAAGATTTGGCATATGTAGCAATGAATCGACTCTTAAAAGCGGAAAAGGATGGGAAACAGGTTGATTGGAGCAAGGTTCACTTTATCCGTTTTCGAAACACAGATCATCCGCCAGCCTTGAATTTATTTCATCGTTTTCCAAATGAAGATATCCAAACAGTGGTTGAATCCATTATGGAAATGATTAAGTTAATGATTCAAGGGCAAGCACAACAAACAGAACGATTGCTAAGGGCGATTATTGGGACGTTACTTTGTGATAAGAGTCAAATTCATACGATTTTAAGTATCCCATTATTCATAAGTGATGAACTGTTTCGAGCAAATGTAATCGCCAATTTACAAGGACCAGAACAAAAATATTACTCTCACTTTTGGAAATATGAAGTGGGAAGCGCGTTAGAAGACAGCACACAAGCGATTTTAAACCGATTAGATATCTTCCGTAATACGTTGTATTTAAAGCGTATGTACGGGCAAACAGGCTTTTCCTTAGAAATTCGAAAGTGGATGGATGAAGGACACCTTATCTTTTACGATTTAGCAGGAATGGGAAAAGAAGATACATTGCTTACAGTCGGTTACATTTGTAACCAATATCACCGTATCGCCCAACAGCGGCCGCATGGTTCAAAACTACATTTAGGCGTAATAGATGAAGCCCATGACGTGCCAGTACCCGTTCTTCCTAAAATTATTGCGAAGGATCGGAAGCATGGATTTGGATTATGGGTGATTACCCAGCAAGTTTCGGGACAGTTAGACAGAGAGCTAACAGACATGTTAACAGAGGCGGGCGGAAATTACTTTGTATGTAGGCAAGGTCATAATTCCGCGAAAACGTTAGAGGGCATTATGCAAAAACAATTCCGTACAGAGTATTTGCAAAACCTTCCTAACTTAGTAGTAGCCATACAAACACAAGATTATATCAGAGGTGAGGCAAAAAATGTGTGGTGTACGATACGTGTTCCACCATTAGACCGCTATCTACCAAATGGAAAAGCGGCAAATTACAAAAACGAAAAAGAAATTCATGCATCAAATGAATGGACCAGAGCAAAAATTCATTCTTTAGAGCAACAAAATGGGAAAGCAGGATTAGAAATCGACAAGGAAATTGATGAGTTCCTATACGGAAAAGGCAAGTATCAACAAGCCGAAAAAGTCAATTTAACGAAAGAAGAACCTGTTGTGACATCGGGGCTAGATGAATTAGAAGAAAAAGCACCTTCCAATGAAGAAGTGAAAGAACCTGTTTCCGAAACAAAGCCAGTTGAACCCACACATCAAGCGCAAATTATCCCATTTCGAAAACAAGCTATCGAAGCGGTAAAAGTGAAAGAAGAAAAACAAGAAGTGAAACAGCCAGAAACACAAGCAAAAGAATCAGAAATAGAACTTCCAGAAGAAACGCCGATCATCGAACCATCAAAAAGTGAGAATGAAATGGAGGCAGTTATGAAAGGAGAAAAAAGCATTTTCGATATGTGGGAAAAGGAGTAGAGACTATGTGCAGTATGTTGCTATTGGAAGAAGACCAAAACTTACTCATGGATATACACAATCACATCTATGTTGATATGGAGTATATAACAGAAAAAGTATATCCGAACCATAAGAAAAAATCAGTATACTACCGTTTGAATCGTTTGGTACAAGAAAAATATTTAAAAAATGAATTACTTCCCATACCTGTTTCAAGAAACCAGGTTCGTAAATCTGGAAGACCGCAAAACGTATATACGCTTGCGGCAAAGGGAGTAGAAACAGTTTGTGGATTAAGAGGGAGTGTACATTGGAAAAGTAGTTGGTCCCAACGTTCGGCATCCTTTGTGTATCACAGTTTAATGTTAGCAAAGATTGAATGTGCCATGACATTAATATCGAAGAGAGAAGAAAGATTGGAACTAAAGGAATGGATTAACGAACCGCGGGCCACATTCCAATATGCAAAAGGAAAAAATCGCGTCATACGCCCAGACGGAGTTGCGGTAATTGGATTAAAAGAAGCAATTGATAAAAACATTGGTGTATTCATGGAAATGGAACGTTCTTACGGATCAAAAGAAGTATTAGAAAAAAAGATTATCCGTTATAACGATTTCATGACGCAAGAAGGAAAAAAGGCAGACTATCGGACACATGCTGGTATGGGATATGAAATACCGATATGGCGCCTGGTATTTGTTGCAGGTAGTGAAAGTAGAGAAAAAGAATTGATTCGCTACTTAAAAGGGGTAAGCAGTCCAGAAATTCCAGTTTATATCACACTGTTTCAAGATATATTGCAAGACCCATTCGGGAATATTTATCGGAATATTCAAAATCCAAATGAGAAAGTGAGGTTCTAAGAATGTGTTTCGGTTTATTTTATCGATAAGCGCCAGTATTTTTCTGTTAATTGTCCTTTCAGATTGGTTATTTGAAAGAGTACCAGGATCACGAGAAGCCTGGGAAGCGGTGAAAAGTAAAGTGGTGGAAATTTACTATACGCAAGGATGGGAAGGTGTCTTGCTTTTCTTCCTGGTCGTAGTGGGAATATGGAAGATGGTCGATAGTCGATCGTAAGGGGGATGAAAATGGATACATTGGAAGGTTTAGAGTTTGTAAGGGAGTTTCGGGCTACAGATGGAGCGTCCTTCGAAGTAGGGAGGGATACAGGTAAACGGTATGTGGTTCATGCTAGATTCCCATATATTACAGGCAGTCAAACCAAACTCAATAATTTTATCAATTATGCACGAAATGAAATAAAAGATGAATCAACCGCGGTTGGTATGGCTTCATTCGCTTGTGATTGCTACGAACGATCTTTACGCCAGTACCGAAATTGAAGGGGGGATGAATATGTTTCAAAAGGTGAAACAGTGGTTTGCAAAAACATTTGAAAGTAAACAAGGGAAGGCAAGGAAAGCCACAAAGCTTCCTTCTTATAAAGGGCGCTTAATTGGAAAATGGGCCTTTTGGCTCCTGTTTTGTTGGATGCTCATTGTATCCATCACAACCGTAGTAAAAGGAAAGGGAGATACAACAGCAAAGGCCAGTACCACTCCAAAGGAAGTCACACAAAAACAAAACCTTGCCTTGCGTCCAGAAGCGATTGAATTTGCACGGGGATTCGCAAAGGAATACTTTACATGGCAAAGAGGGGATGAAGGCAAGAAGAAGCGTTCAGAGCGCTTACATCCCTATATACCGAAAACGTTTGATCCGCAAGTTGGTTTAGATTTTGTAAGTATGCAATGGGATTCCAATTTTCTATACGCAACTGTATTAAGAGTAGATGAGGTTACAGATAAAGAAGCAAGCGTAATTTTTAAAGTGAAATACAAATTAAGCCGCATGAAAGCAGATAATAGCGGGCCAGAGGATAAGGAGGTGATCCAGCAAGTGTCGGTTCCTGTTCAATCAGATGGAAAGGCTTTTGTGATTAGTGGATTCCCTCAAATCGTCAAGGTGAATGAAAAAGCGGAAGTACCAGAAGGAAAAGAAGAGAAAGACCGAGAGGAAGTCCATGAACTCGCTGTAAAAGAAGACATTCGAGAATTTCTACCCACGTTCTTTAAATCCTATACGACCGCAACACAAAAAGAACTCGCGTATGTGCTAGCTAATACGGATATTAAAGGGTTAGAAGGAGCCATGAAATTTGAAAATGTACTTTCCTCTAAGATTTATCCAGGAAAAACAAAAGGCACGTATGAGGTACAAACAGAGGTATCTATGATTGATCCGCATTCTGAAACGAAAATGAAAACAGGTTACACGTTGTTTGTAAAACAAGATGGAAAGCAATGGGTTGTAAAAGACTTAAAAACAAAATAAGAGAGGGGCATGTATATGTTCAATATAAATCATTTTGTGTTAGGAATCGGGTTGGAAGGATTTTTTGAAATGATGAAGACACAAGGAACATACGCATTATATTGTGCGTTTATCATTGTTATCTTGATCGTAGCGGCAAAGCGTGCATGGGGAAAAGCGATCACGTTAATTGTTGGCGGCGGGATTGTTGTATTCTTCATTAACAAACCAGATGCATTAAAAACAATCGGAACGTGGTTAGGTGGATTATTTGGCGTCTAAGTAAGGGATGGAAAGGAAGGGAGCTACATGAAGGAAAAAGAATCAAAATCTATCATTGTCTATTGTTTCGGAAGCTATATGAACTATATGCGAAGACAGTACGAAATTATGGGGTATCGTCTTCCGCGTGCGGTTACATGGAGGGCACTTGGTTATTTTGCGGCGGTAGAAGCGGGGCTTGTAGCCTTCCGCTTCCTCCCTCCCTTTAAATGGATATTCGGGGATATGATCGATCAAGTTTGGCTCATGTATTATGGTGTGATTCCTCTTTTCCTCGTATGGGGCGCGGATAAATATAAAACAGATGGAAAATCACTTTTCTCTTTTGTTCGGTCCTGGGTCACATTTCGTTTACGTAAACATCAAAGTAGCCGATTAGTGACCTTGCCGAAATTAAAAAAACATGTGATTCGTGGTCATGTGTGTGTGCAATATGACGTTAAAGATATACCAATAGTACATGTAGCTAGCGAAGAAGAAGAGAAAGACATACACGCTTATAACCTAACATTTTTACCCCAAAAGGAGGAAATGAAAGATGTTGAAAACGATGAACAGATCACCATTAAAGCACGTTGAAAAGAATTTAGCGTTTAGTACAGACGGAAAGGTATCCGCAGTATATGAAGTAGACGGATTCGAATACGATCATCAAGATGAAAGCACAAAAAAAGTATATTATCGCAATCAACTCGCTCTTTTTACCCATCAAGAATATGATATCCACTTACTTGTGATTCCTCGTACAACAAATTCAGATGAAATTCTGGATGAACATATTTCCACTTTAAAAGGGCCAATGGCCCCAACAGGACGCTTTCTTTTTAAAAAGGTAAAAGAATACTTACGAAATGCGGCCATTGCGAAAGAGAACATGGAATATCGCTTTTTCGTTTTAGTACAACTGAATATGGAACAGAAAGAAAGACAAATTCGTAACCCTGTCGTAGAAACATGGAAGTTTATGAAGAAGGTTAGAGAAGGATTTGCAGAGACAGCCCAAAACATATCGGGTATGAATGTGACGGATATTTTAGAAGAGGAAATTGAAAATTATTTAGAAGTAGAAGACGTTTTATTTAGCCAGGTTAGAGGGGCCTTTCATAATACCAGACGTGCGAAACCGTCAACAACGCGCTTTTTATTCCATCATAACTTTAAACGTGGCATGAAAGAACTGAATCGGGATCAAAACTGGAAAGTAGGTTCTACGGTTACCTTGAAAAATGAAGAAGGAAAGGCGGTAAAAGTACGTCGGCCAGATTTACAAGAAATGGTGCACTTAACGGATACCGTGATTGATGAAAGCCCAGGGCGTTCTCTTATACTCGAAAGACAAAATGAAGAAGGAGAAATCGAAACCTCTCATGTTGCTTTTCTTGCGGTGAAAGATATGCCCGAAATATCGGCCTTTCCTGGTGGAGAGTGGATTTATCGCATTCAATCGCATTCGTTAAAGTTTCCTGTTGAAATGAGTATTCGAGCGTATCACTTAGAAAACCAGATGGTCACACAAAAGCTCTCAAATAGTGAATTGGAATTAAACGATCAACGTCAACAAGCAATGGTAGGTGGTCGCACAACAGATTTAACAATTGATCGTAAAGCAAGAGGCGTCAAAATTGTAAAAGATCGATTTGAAACAACAGGAGCACCTGGATATGAACTAAGTGTACTGTTTTGTGTATATGCCGAAGATGAAAAAACATTAAAATCACGCGTCAATACGCTCATTACAGAATATCGCAAAATGAAAATTGAATTGGTCAATCCATTTGGAGAACAGCTAGCATACTTCTATGAGTTCTTACCAGGCTCTAAACGTTATAATACGGACTTCAAATTGTTTGTGGAGCCAGGTGTACTTGCAATGGGCATGTTTGGGGCCACAACACAAATTGGTGACAATCAAGGGTTTTACATTGGAAAGACAAAGAAATTAAATCGTCCTGTTTTTGTTCGTCCCGAACTAGCGGCGAAAGCATTAGATAACATTGTGACAGCATTTGAAAGTTTATCGGTTATGTTCGCGGGGCAAACAGGGAAAGGGAAATCGTTCCTAATGAACTTACTCGCTTTCTGGATTGTGATGAGTGGCGGAAGGGCATTTATTATTGATCCTAAAGGGGACCGCACAAGATGGCCCGAATTATTGCCAGGGTTCAATGAGGATACCTTGCAAGTGTGGACGCTTGGGAAGGATAAAAAGGATGCAGGCTGTTTAGACCCATTCCGAATAAGCGCAACAATTGAAGATGCAAAGAGTTTGGCACTTGAAATTTTAACGTTCCTATCGGATGTAGGATTAGAAGATATCCGATATGACTATTTATATAAAGCGATTGAACGAGTAGCGAAAAAAGAAGATGCATGTTTAACTTTGGTTCGTAAAGAACTAGAGGAAATGAAGAAAGAACCTAACTTATTGCCAACTGAATTAGAACGATTAAACGCTCTTACAAATCGTTTAGCAACCTTAGAAGGCATCCAGCTAGGAGATTTATTGTTTGGTAGACCAGGTCAAGATTACCGCGTATTAAGCCTAGAACGCCCGTTACAAGTATTACAAATTCAACATTTACGCATTCCGAAATCAGAGGAAAAGAATGAAAGTGTTACAGACAAATTATCTCGTAGTATCTTAATTGCATTAGCGGCATTTGGTAAATCCTTAATGCATTCCGACCGTAGTATTTTCAAAGTATACCTACAAGATGAGGCATCAAGTATTTTGAAAAATAAAGAGGGTGCGGCGTCTTCTGACAAAATCATTCGAGAAGGACGTTATCACAATATCGGCTTGTATTTAGGAACACAAAACGCATCCGATTATCAATCTGAAAACAAAGAGGTTGCCAATGTGGGTATGAAGTTCTGTTTTGCGCTGAAATACGATAAGGAAGCGGAAGAAATGTTGCGTTACTATAACTTACCGGTCACAGAAGAAAATATCTTAATGTTACGCCAGTTACGGCGCGGCGAAGCCTTGTTCCAGGATATTTTTGGCCGAACCGCGGTTGTAGAAATTGATCCTGTTTTCCAAGAATTAAAGACTGCATTTGATTCCTCTACGAAAACAGACGAAGAACGCGCACAACAATTGGCGTAATTCGTATTACAATACAGATAAGAGTATTCTAAATTATCTGTATATGGAGGATGGAACGATGAAAAAATTACGTATGTTATCTGGATTATGTGTAGCAGGAATGTTGATGGTAACGGGGTTTGCGGGTTGTTCAAATGAAACGAAAAGCAATGCAAATCAACAAGAGAGCCAGAAAGAAAGAGATATAAAAGAAGCAGATAAAGCGGTTATGGATTATGTTAAAGCTGAAATTGAAGTGGACTACGGAAAGTTAGCAACGTTAGTTTATGAACCATTAAAGGATGAGGATAGAAGTGTACGTCATCCAGGA
The DNA here is from genome assembly GCF_022663475.1 of Bacillus cereus group sp. BfR-BA-01382. Lineage (NCBI taxonomy): Bacteria > Bacillati > Bacillota > Bacilli > Caryophanales > Bacillaceae > Bacillus > Bacillus cereus group sp. BfR-BA-01382. Next base: position 1,833 of record NZ_JAKUFQ010000134.1, on the reverse strand, counting down.
GCTAGTAAGGATATGGGAAGTAGATACGATTTATATAGATATGATTTAGAGGAAGGAAAAAATGAACTCTATTACGCAGTAAAATTCTATGATCCTGTAAAGGATGGGACAGTAAATATAGAGTTAAAAATGGTGAAAGATGAAAAAGATGGGAAATGGAAAAATTATAGCTGGACTTGGAATTGGGAACATAATATCAAGGACATAGTTGGGAGTGTAAAACCTATACATGTCCATAAATGGGGGCAAAAGGAATGAAAAAACTTTTCTCTATTTGTATGATTCTTGTATTCTTTTTACTACCGTTAGGGCCTCATGTGGCCCTAGCGGAAGATACAAAAACAGAAGAAAAACAGGAACAAAAAGGGGCGCGAATTTCTGAAAATCTATTTAGTGGGTACACAGATGGGATTTACAAAGATAAATATTATGAGATTGATACGTACCAGCCAAAAGAAGATGAAAAAAATGTATTTCAAAAAGTTGGTGGGTACTTATTTGGTGATGATAGTGTAGGCAAAGATTTACAAAGGATGTTGTATACAACTTGTCAATGGTTTGCGAATATGGCCTTTCAGTTAAATGTTATTCTCGGCCAATTAACTATTTTTTTAGTCGATCAAGCGTTGAACCTGGATATTGTAGATACTGTAGCGGATAAATTAGGTGCGGCTATGCAAAATATCGCTGGTATTGGAAAAGGTGGTTTTTCATCTTCTGGACTATTCCCAGCAATTATCGGCATTGCTTGTGTGTTATCGGCTTGTTATGCGGGCTATATTTTCTTTATTAAGCGCCAGCCCTCAAAAGGTTTAAGTGAGTTAGTAAAAACAGTTTTGGTTATTGCTTTTATTGTTACGTACATTGGAAATGCAGGTGCGATTTTAAAGAGTGCAAATACGATTAGTTCTGAAATTAGTGTAACGGTATTAGCAAAAGCAACAGGAACGGTTGCAGGTGATCCAGGACGTTCCAAAGAGGATGCAATCTTTTCAGTAAAAAAGCAGATTTGGGATTTGTTAGTTGAACGACCATATTTGTTTCTACAGTACGGGGAGGATTCAAAAGAAAAATTAGGTGCTAAACGAGTAGATGAACTATTAGCAACGCCTCTTGGAAAAGATAGAGATGAAAAGATAAAAAAGGAAGTTAAAGACGGAAATCAAATGATGGTGATTTCTTCTGTAGGAGAGCGCCTTGTATTTACAGTCATGTATTATGTTGTGAATACATTCGCAGGTGTTCCAGTAATCGCGTTTTGTTTACTGATTGTAGCATTCCAATTATGGTTCCTTGTCATGAGTATTATCTCACCAATCGTCATGGCGGTGGCTCTATTGCCAGGACATCGTAGAGTCATTGAAAGCTGGGCTTCACAATGGATTCGCCCTTTGGCATTAAAAATCTTTATGTCAGTTATGCTTGTTATCATCTTTACGGTGGCAGAATTACTATATGTATTGCCAGAAGCGGGCGTTGCAGGATATGTGTCTACAATGATTTTCCAAATTCTTGTTTTTGTTCTTTGCTACCTGTTTAGAGGAAATATTGTTGCGGCCTTTAGTCGAGCACGTGGCGTGTATGAGACAGTTACAAATATATCTCTTATGACTGAAAACTTTGTAGATAAAGGAAAAGAGTACGCTGGAAACACAATGTCTTATATTGGAGACAAAATGGGAGCACATTTTAACAGCGCGGCTGAATTAGCGGCGGCAGGCGGCCAGTTAGAAAATGCTGGGACAGATGACGAAAAGACAAAAGCCAATCCGTTAGTGCAAGCGAATATACCGAATGATTTACCAAATAATCAAACGGATCAAGAAAAAGAAG
>NZ_JAKUFQ010000133.1:0-12965 GCF_022663475.1 Bacillus cereus group sp. BfR-BA-01382 | reverse complement strand
CAGTAGCGATTCCATTAACATATTATCATAACAACATTACAAGCACGTTAGTGCTATGTGAAGTAATGCAGAAACATAATGTAAAGAAGATGATCTTTAGTTCATCTGCAACTGTATATGGTATCCCGGAAACGTCACCGATTACGGAGGAGTTTCCATTAAGTGCAACAAATCCATATGGTCAAACGAAATTAATGATTGAGCAAATTATGCGTGATGTAGCATTTGCAGATGCAGAATGGGGTATCGCATTACTTCGCTATTTCAATCCATTTGGTGCACACGAAAGTGGGCGTATCGGAGAAGATCCAAATGGAATCCCAAATAACTTAATGCCATATGTAACGCAAGTAGCAGTAGGTAAGTTAAAAGAATTAAGTGTATTCGGAAATGACTATCCAACGAAAGATGGAACAGGAGTCCGTGATTACATCCATGTTGTGGACTTAGCAAATGGTCACGTAAAGGCGCTTGAGAAAGTAATGAGTACAACAGGAGTAGATGCTTATAACCTGGGCACAGGCATGGGCTATAGTGTACTAGAGATGGTTGAAGCATTTGAAAAAGTTTCGGGCAAGAAAGTTCCTTATAAAATCACAGAGCGTCGCCCAGGTGATGTGGCAGTATGTTTTGCTGATGCATCGAAAGCAAAGCGTGAATTAGGCTGGGAGGCAACACGCGGATTAGAAGAGATGTGTGCAGATTCTTGGAAATGGCAATCAAATAATAAAAATGGCTATTTAGAAGTTTAATGATGAATAAAAAAATGACCTTTGCTTAAAAGCAAGAGGTCATTTTTTATATTCATTTTTTATTAAGTTTATTACCTAACCTAGAAAAGAACGTTCCCTGTTTTATAGGAATATTTGACTGGCAACACGTGTAGGAATCGATACTTTCAATATTAGTAAAGGTATTGATTATTAAGTATGCGCTCTATTTCTCGTCTTAGAACGAAAGTGTATTTAATATAGCCTAGTAGTAAGTGAATAAAGATTGAAAAGTGCTACAAAGGTATTGTTATAAATAAGGAAAATTATCGGAAAGGATATAGATGAGGGATCAACTGCCTGTAAAACCCCAACTGATTAAAGTTTTATTTTATGATCAGCCAGCAACACAAGAGCAATTTCAGCGAGCATATGTAAATTTATTAAAAGAAATTAAAGGTTTTGATTCAAGCCTATTCCTTATACAAAATTGAGGATTTGAAACAATCAAAAACTGTTAAGGGTTACTATCGCGTTTTAGGTCCGTAATACAATTTTCTCATAAGAAAGAATGTATTACGGACCAACACCTATTACATAATAGGAGGAATTAATGAATTCGAACAAGTTGTTTGTGATATACTGTGTTTCCCTCTTGACTTGTATATGGTGGGAGACTTCGTCCGAAACAATTTGCAATAATATTGGAGTGAGCGGGATAAGAAATACGTATTTCATACAAATCAATAGTTTCATCTAAATTAGCATAAAAGACTGCGAGATGATTGCCTTGTAAAACATATGGGAATTCTACTTCTGCATTTTCACCAATTAATACAGGTAACTTTACAGGATTAGAATAATTAGACCAATCCCACACTTCTATATTTACATAGTGAGCGTAATATGCATCTAAATTTACAATGTTTATGACCGCTGAAATAGTTGCAGGTTCTCTTGTTAATACACCTGTAGAGTGAAAAACAGAATGATTTGGATAATGAAGAGGCATAAATATCAAACCTTTCTTAAAATGATAGGATTTTACAATATCTTATGCTAGAAGGTAGTAGAATGAGATAGAGGAATGTATTATTTTATTCATTTTTTATGGAAATTGAAAGCGTATTATTGAAATGTATTCCAACACTTGTATCATCGCTAGAGTCCGTTTATAATCAAGGAATCCTAGTTCATGTTTTGATAGGATTATTTATTATTGAAAGCGTTTTAAGTTCGCTCCTTTTTAAGGTAGGAGGTCTGACTTATACAGATGAAAAATTATGTATGTAGTTTTAAATGGGAAGAAAAATAATATAAGTATCACTTTATAGTGTGGGGAGGTTAAAAGTGTGAAAGGTAAAGATTTTCACACGAGTATATATGGGTTATGTAGGATTATTACTTTCAGGGGCAGCTTTATTTTTAAATAGTCTTGTTATATTAGGGAAAGCAGAGATGAAAAGTGCGGGTGTTTTTAATTTATTTGTGGGTGCACTACAAATTATTATTCCGTTTTATTTGATCATGATTTCTGACCAAAGCAATTGGACAGTGTATTCATATGCGGCTACTTTCTTATTTGGATTAACCTATTTATATGTAGGTGTTACTTTTATAAAGGGAATGGATAGTAGTGGTCTAGGATGGTTTTGTATTTGGGTAGCAATTATAGCCTTATTCTATATGGTTGTTTCATTTGTTCAATTTCATGATGTTGTTAATGCGTTAACATGGTTTATGTGGGCATTACTTTGGTACTTATTCTTTGTGCTAAATACACAAAAAAAGAATATTAATCAATATCTCGGACGAATCGCCTTCGTACAATCATGGGTAACATTGACTTTACCTTCACTATTTTATTTTATGGGAGTGTGGGGAGAGGGATTTGTATATGAACTATGGGTTTATGTATCAGTAATTTCTATTTTGTACTTTTGTTATTGTATTTTTAAATATAGAGTCCGTTAATATATTATCTGCATAAAAGCATGGAATCGTTAAACTGATTTCATGCTTTTTTTTATAGTAGCCTTTTATAATAAAAGAAGTAGTATTTTATAAATTGCAAAAATGGGGATGATGAAATTGAAGAAAGTGTTGGTGCTAGGAGGAACAAGATTTTTTGGTAAACATTTAGTAGAGTACCTTTTGCAAGCTGGACACGATGTAACAATTGCCACGAGGGGAGTTACTGAAGATTCTTTTGGTAACGCAGTAAAAAGAATAATTGTCGATAGAGAAGATGGAAAACTACTAGAAGAGCGTCTAGAAGGAAAAAGTTATGATATTGTATACGATAATTTATGCTATAGTTCAAATGCAGCGAAAATGGTATGTGAAGTTTTGAAAGGAAAAACGAAGAAGTATATTATGACATCTTCAATGGCTGTCTATGAACCTGCATTAAGCTTGTTAGAAGAGGACTTTAATCCATACGAATATGCAATTACATATGGAGATAGGAATGATTTTAATTATAGTGAAGGAAAGCGATTAGCCGAAGCGGTTTTATTTCAATATGCAACATTCCCAGTCGTTGCAGTGCGTTTTCCAGTTGTTATTGGAGAAAATGATTATACGAAAAGGTTACAATTTTACGTTGAATGTGTTGTGAACCAAAACCCTATCGTTGTGGATCATGTAGATGGAAATTTGTCATTTATACATGAAAAAGAGGCAGGAGAGTTTCTAGCTTGGTGCGGAATGGAAAATGTGAAAGGACCAATTAACGCCTGTAGTAACGGGGTAGTTTCTACGGAAGAAATTATTCATTTCATAGAAGAGAAGACGGGAATAAAAGCACTTATCCAGGAAGCTGGGGAAAATATAGCTCCTTATAATGAGGTAACTAACTGTACGTTACATAATGGAAAGGCTCGTGAATTTGGATTTTTGTTCCGAGAGCTGAAAATAGAAATAAAAAATGTTTTAAAACATTATATAAATACAATGAAGTAATCATAAATCCCCCGGTGGCAATCCGGGGGATTCTGGAGGATTTCGACAATACTGATTTTACATTACCAAATTTACCTTATACGTACGACTAATGTTTTTGCGATTGAATTGCTTGTAAATACTTCTCGTTTACTTGGTCCCAGTTTACTGTATGCCACCAGTTGGTAACAAACTCGGGGCGCCGATTTTGATACTTTAAATAATAAGCATGTTCCCATACATCAATTACGAGTAAGGGGATTTTTCCTTCTTGCAAAGGCGTATCTTGATTTGGTGTACTCATAACAGAGAGTTCCTCACCGTCAAGAACAAGCCATCCATAGCCACTTCCAAAACGACTAATAGCTGCTTTGGAAAGTTGATCTTTTAAGTTGTCAAAGGTATTGAAATAATAATCAATTACTTTTGCAACGTCTCCATTAGGCTCACCGCCACCTCGTGGGCTCATCACTTCCCAAAAAAGACTATGACAATAGTGACCACCACCGTTATTTCGTACAGCTGTAACAATTTCCTTCGGTAAAGCATCTAAATTACATAGCAATTCTTCTAAAGATTTATTATGTAATTCAGTATAATTTTCTAAAGTAGCATTTAAATTGTTTACGTATGTCGCATGGTGCTTTCCATGATGAATGGAAAGTGTATTGCTATCGATATGTGGCTCTAGTTCATCATAGTCATATGAAAGCTTTGGCAATTGAAATGAAGACATAACATTCCCTCCTTTCTATTCAAAAGTTGGTCTAGGTAAAAAAACTTTACCTGAGTCAAAAATACACTCATTTTCTATGGAAGTCAATAGTAAGTTCGTTAATTTTCTGAAAAATATTACAATAAAAGTAACACTCTCGCTTTCATTTGTGACTCCTATCCTTTTTGCTTATACTGTAAAGTATCAGGGTTTTGTTGAAATAGAAGGAGATTGTTTATGAGTGAAACGAAACAATTAATAGAGGAAGCAAGTAATTTTATTACGATTTGTTATAAAGAGCTTCATAAAGAACAATTGATAGAAGAACGTATAAAAGAAATTCAAATTGAGGTAGAGAAGACAGGGACATATGAGCATACATTTGAAGAACTTGTTCATGGTTCACGAATGGCATGGCGTAACAGTAATAGATGTATTGGAAGACTATTTTGGAGTAAGATGCACATATTAGATGCGCGCGAAGTAAATGATGAAGAGGGTGTATATAATGCATTAATTCATCATATTAAATATGCAACGAACGACGGGAAAGTTAAACCAACCATTACGATTTTTAAGCAACATCAAGGTGAGGAAAATAATATACGAATTTATAATCACCAATTGATTCGATATGCAGGATATAAAACAGAAATGGGAGTGATCGGTGACTCTCATTCCGCTACATTTACGGACTTTTGTCAGGAGCTTGGCTGGCAAGGAGAAGGTACGAATTTCGATGTATTGCCACTTGTGTTTTCTATAAACGGGAAGGCGCCTACATATAAAGAAATTCCGAGGAAAGAAGTAAAAGAAGTGCCAATTGAACACCCAGAATACCCTATTTCATCACTTGGAGCAAAATGGTATGGGGTTCCAATGATCTCGGATATGTGCTTAGAAATTGGCGGTATTTCTTATACAGCTGCTCCGTTCAATGGATGGTATATGGGAACAGAAATTGGGGCGCGCAACTTAGCGGATCATGATCGTTATAATTTACTTCCGGCTGTTGCGGAGATGATGGATTTAGATACATCGAGAAACGGTACGTTATGGAAGGATAAGGCGCTAATTGAGTTGAATATTGCCGTACTACACTCTTTTAAAAAACAAGGAGTTAGTATTGTTGATCATCATACTGCTGCACAACAATTTCAGCAATTTGAGAAGCAAGAAGCTGCTTGTGGTCGTGTTGTAACAGGTAATTGGGTGTGGCTTATTCCACCATTATCTCCAGCTACCACTCATATTTATCACAAACCGTATCCGAATGAAATTTTGAAGCCAAATTTCTTTCATAAATAATATTTAGTGCAGTTTTTTCTGCAAAATATAATTTTTTTAATTACTGTTATGTAGCAAATGGAAGCCTTTACTCTCGGTTATTTTTGGAAGAGGATTTTTGAACCAAGGAGTTCCTTATGTTATAATCAAATTTCTGTTTCGAAGACCTTATAGAAATATAAGGTCTTTTGTTTTGCTTTTTTATGTAAGAGAAAGAGATTTTTTCTTTTTAATAAGGGATTTGGCATATTTTTAGGGACAACATAAGTATGTGGGAAGTCGATAAAATGTTATGCATATATAATTATTGTGTTTTGGGTTTAAACAATAAAACATAATAAAGTTGTTTTTTTAGATTGCTGAGGAAGGAGGAATTGTAAATGAGGATGAAGAGTCGAAAAACTGATTGGCCTGTATTTATTATTAGCGGTGGTTCACTTTTATTATTTGTAATTGCAGTTTTTTTGAACAAGGATTATGTAGAGAGTGCGATTAATAACAGTTTCGCTTTTTCAATTAAATATTTTGGTGCCTTCTGGCAAGTTTTATTATTAGGTACATTTATTGTTGCGATGTGTATGGCGTTCTCCAAATATGGGAGAGTTAAACTTGGGGGATTAGAAAAACCTGAGATTAGTACGGCAAAATGGCTTGCTATTATTATGTCTACATTACTTGCCGGAGGTGGCGTTTTTTGGGCAGCAGCAGAGCCAATGTACCATTTGATGACGGTGCCACCAATACATGATGGTATATCTGCTGGAACGAAAGAAGCAGTCATGCCTGCTTTAGCACAAAGTTATATGCATTGGGGATTTTTAGCATGGACGATTTTAGGTACAATTAGTGCGGTAGTTATGATGTATGGACATTATCATAAAGGTATGCCGCTAAAACCTCGAACGCTTTTATATCCTATTTTTGGGGAAAAATTAAGAAAGAGCCTGCTTGGAACGATAATTGATGCAGCTGCAATTATTGCAGTAGCTGCAGGTACAATTGGCCCCATTGGATTTTTAGGTTTACAAGCAAGTTATGGATTACAAGAATTATTTGGAATTTCTGATGTGTTTACTACTCAATTGGCAATTATTGTTTGTGTAGTGGCCGTGTCTACCATATCGGCAGTAACAGGTATTGATAAAGGGATTCAAATTATAAGTAATTTAAATGTTAGATTAGCAATTTTGTTAATGGCATTCATATTACTATTTGGGCCAGGTGGATTTATTATTGATTCGTTTGTTTCTTCGTTTGGATTTTATGTAAGTGAGTTTATACCGATGAGCACATACCGTGGTGATACAAGTTGGTTAGGATCTTGGACAATCTTTTTCTGGGGATGGTTTATTGGATACGGACCAATGATGGCAATTTTAGTGAGTCGAATTTCAAGAGGGAGAACGATTCGAGAAATCATCGTTGCAATTGGAATTATCGCACCTATTATTACAACGTTTTGGTTTACTATATTAGGTGGATCAGGTGTGTTTTATGAGTTAATGAATCCTGGTTCTATCTCGGACGCATTAAGTGAATCTGGTATGCCGGCAGCTATGATTGCAATTACAGGGCAATTGCCACTTTCTAATATTATTGGACCAGCATTTCTTTTATTAACAATTTTATTTGTAGTGACAACAGGAGATTCAATGGCGTATTCCATTTCAATGGCAGTGACTGGAGACGGAGATCCTAGAATTAGTTTGCGAATTTTTTGGTCGCTTATTATGGGAGCAGTTGCAGCAATTCTTTTATATATGGGTGAAGGAAGTATTAATGCGCTACAATCGTTTATCGTAGTGACGGCAGTTCCGGTATCAATTTTATTATTCCCAATGCTATGGTTAGCGCCTAAAGTTGCGGGAGAATTAGCATTAAAACAAGGTATTGTAAAAGAAGAAGATAAAACTGCATTCTTATTTCAGAAGGCTAGTAAATCAAAATAAATAAAAACGTAAAAGAGGAAGCATCTTAAATAAGATGCTTCCTCTTTTACGTTTAATCTAATACTTTTCCCTTTGTTTCTGGTACACATATTAGCATTGTAATTAACCCGATTGGATAGATGATAAAAATCAAGGACAATGCTCCAAGCAGGTTGCCGCCTGTAGCGAGTAAGCCGATAATAACAGGCCCAAATCCAGCTAACCCACGTCCTGTACCGAAAATAAAGTTTTCTGCGGTAGAGCGAGCTTCAGCAGGGTAGTTTTCAGCTAAAATTGCCCCAAACCCTCCCATCATTCCATTTGCAAAGAATCCAAGCAATGCACTTCCCCATAATAATAATGTTGAATCTGTGAATAAGAAGAAGTAAATGAGACAGTATACTGTACCACCAATATAATAAATTGCAAAAGTTTTACGACGACCAATTTTATCAGCCAGAATACCAAAGATTGCAATTCCAATTAGCATACCGATGGTAGAAATGAACATCCAGCCACTCGCTTTTGCTAATGTATAGTTATATTTATTTGCTAAAATAGTTGGCATCCATGTGAAGATGCCGTAATATCCGAAGTTCTGGATAAACGACATAATAATAAGACCGATTGTTGTGATTGTTACTTTTTTATTGGCAAATAATTTTCGAAGTGGGAATTTTTTTATATGTTTTAGTTGTTCTGCTTCAGTAGTTGTTAATTTACCTGTAGCTTCTTTTTGCAATAGTTCCTTTTTGTAGCGTTGTTTTTGCTCCCATATTTTCGGTTCACTTAAACTTTTACGGACATAGACAGCTAGTAAAGCTGGAATTAATCCAAATAAGAAAACGGCTCTCCATCCAAAGTGTGGGACAATAAATGCTGGAAGGAGTGAAGCAATCAGTACACCAAATTGCCATCCAAGTGCAACAACAGATGTCGCTTTAGCGCGCATTTCTTTAGACCATGTTTCTGTTACAATGGCCATTCCGATTCCGAATTCACCACCAACTCCCACTCCAACTAAAAAGCGAAGAATTAATAATTGCCAGTAGTCTGTTGCGAAATAAATGAGTGCGGTTGCTAGTGAAAACAGTAAGATTGTGAAGGCCATTGTACGAATACGGCCAAATAAATCAGCAATAAATCCAAATAAATAAGAACCAATTAACATCCCTATTGTGGTAGCTAATGTTAAGTTTCCACCTTCAACAGGACTTAAGTGAAACTCTTTTAAAATATAGACAAGTACGAAAGATAATAGCAACATATCTAAACCTTCTGCTGCATATCCTAGCGCAGAACCAAATAATGTTTTATACCTTTTCGCTTTCGTCTCCTCTGTTGTTTGTTGTACATCAGTAGTGACGTTCATTATTACTCCTCCTTATTTTCTACAGTCGCTATGGAAGAATAACAAAAGGCCTTCTCACCTGATATGATGAGAAGGCCAAAAAAGCATACGTATCCCCAAAAAAGAACATACGTATATTGTATTCCGACTTCCTTCTCAACCTCACGGGGTTGGGTTAAAGGACTGTATTATATTACTTTATTTTTAGCACTCTTCTATTGGATTGTCAAATAAAGAGGAAGTTATTATGTGTGAAATATTTCAAAAAACATTTCGTTCTTCTTGACGTCGGCTTCATTATTTTCCCATAATAAAACTAACTAAATAAAAAGGAATGAATCAAAGATGCTAAATTTAGTACTCATGATGATTGAACGAGTCGGACTTATAGTTATTTTAGGATTTTTACTCTCTCATATTAAAACTTTCAGGCGCCTCCTTCATAAACAGGATGGCTATGTAGATAAGCTTAAGCTTATTTGTATTTTTTCGGTATTTACAATTGTAAGCAATTACACTGGGATTGAAATAGCGGGAAATACAATTATGAATGAAAATTGGTTACAAGGTGTTTCTTCGTCAAGTACAATTGCGAATACGCGTATTATGGGTGTTGGTATTAGCGGCTTACTTGGTGGCCCTATCGTAGGGATTGGAGTAGGGTTTATTGCTGGTATTCATCGTTATATGCTTGGTGGTACGACAGCGCTAAGTTGCGCAATCTCTTCTATTTTAGCGGGGATTATAACTGGTTATATCGGATATATTTTCAAAAAATATAACCGTACAATTACTCCTAAGTTTTCAGCAGTTTTAAGTATTTTTATCGTATCTTTAGAAATGCTTATGATTTTATTAATTATAGAGGATGGAATTAGCGTTGTGAAAACAATAGCGATACCGATGATTCTTGTAAATAGTTTTGGAAGTTTTATTTTACTTTCTATGATACAAGCTATTTTGCGTCAGGAGGAGAATGCAAAAGCACTTCAGACTCATAAAGTATTGCGTATTGCTGATAAAACGTTACCGTATTTTCGTCAAGGCTTAACAGAAGAATCGTGTAAGCATGTGGCACAAATTATTCACCGCTTTACAGGAACAGATGCGGTATCTTTAACAGATACAGAGAAAATATTAGCGCACGTTGGATTAGCATCAGATCACCATATTCCTTCACATAGTTTAATAACTGGTTTATCAAAAGAAGTTTTACATACAGGGCAAATAATGAAGGCGAAATCACGTGAGGTTATTAATTGCCAACATGAAGGCTGTCCCTTACAAGCCGCTATTGTTATTCCACTAACTTCACATGGAAATACGATAGGGACATTAAAACTGTATTTCAAAAATTCTAACCAGTTAAGTCGCGTTGAAGAAGAATTAGCAGAAGGGTTAGCAAAAATATTCTCCACGCAGTTAGAGTTAGGAGAAGCTGAGTTGCAAAGTAAATTACTTCAAGATGCGGAGATAAAAGCATTACAAGCGCAAATTAACCCGCACTTTTTATTTAATGCGATTAATACAGTATCAGCTTTATGCCGAACAGATGTAGAAAAAGCAAGGAAGTTATTATTACAGCTTAGCGTGTATTTCCGTTGTAATTTGCAAGGAGCACGTCAGTTATTGATTCCACTGGAACAAGAATTAAACCATGTACAGGCATACTTATCACTAGAACAAGCAAGGTTCCCAAATAAGTATGAGGTAAAGATGTATATTGAGGATGAGCTAAAGACAACTTTAGTACCACCATTTGTTCTTCAACTATTGGTTGAAAATGCATTGCGACATGCTTTTCCGAAGAAGCAACCAGTGTGTGAAGTGGAAGTGCATGTTTTTGAAAAAGAGGGTATGGTTCACTTTGAAGTAAAAGATAATGGACAGGGAATTGAGGAAGAACGTTTAGAACAATTAGGAAAGATGGTAGTTTCTTCAAAGAAAGGGACTGGAACAGCTTTATATAATATTAATGAACGTCTTATTGGGTTATTTGGGAAAGAAATGATGCTTCATATCGAAAGTGAATTAAATAAAGGGACGGAGATTACCTTTATTATTCCAAAAAAAGTAGGGGAGGAAGAGCCAGGTGTTAAAAGTATTAGTAGTTGACGATGAAATGTTAGCACGTGATGAACTAAAGTATTTATTAGAGAGAACGAAAGAAGTTGAGATAGTTGGTGAGGCTGATTGTGTGGAAGACGCATTAGAAGAACTAATGCAATGTAGACCAGATATTGTATTTTTAGATATTCAATTATCCGATGATAACGGATTTGAAATCGCGAATATATTAAAGAAGATGAAAAATCCACCTGCAATTGTATTTGCTACTGCCTATGATCAATATGCGTTGCAAGCATTTGAAGTAGATGCGTTAGACTACATTTTAAAACCATTTGATGAAGAGCGTATTGTGCAAACATTAAAGAAGTATAAAAAACAAAAACAAGCGCAAATAGAAACGAAGCACGAAATAAAGGGGACAGATGTAACAGCAGAGATGCATAAATTAGCATTACCAATTGAAGAATCAATCGTACTTGTGAATATTGAAGATATTATATATGTAGGGCTTGTAGATGGGAAAGTAACAGTAAAAACAATGAGGGAAACATATGTAACACATGATACACTTGTAATTTTAGAGAAGAAGTTACCACAAGCAAACTTCATGCGCGTCCATCGTAGCTTTATTGCAAATATTAATCATATTACTGAAATTCAGCCATGGTTCAATTCTACTTATAATTTAATCATGAAAGAAGGATCGAAAGTACCTGTTAGCCGTACATATGCCAAAGAACTCAAGAAGCTGCTTCGTATTTAAGAAGCAGCTTTTGTATTTCATCCTTTTATATTTGTAACTGATTCTGTATATTTGACGTTCTGTTATGTAAACGCTTACCTCGTTACTTACATCTTATACAATAAAGGTACCAAATCGAAAGAGGTGGCCAAAATGAGTACGAAAAAAGTATACAGTTTCTTATCACAAGCATTCATATTCTCAGCTATTATGTTAATTTCTAATATTATTGCAACACATTCACCAATTCCGATGCCTTCATCGGTAATCGGGTTAGTTATTTTATTTAGTCTATTATGTTTAAAAGTTATTAAATTGGAGCAAGTTGAATCACTTGGAACAGCTTTAACAGGTATTATCGGATTCCTTTTCGTCCCATCAGGTATTTCAGTTATTAATTCTCTTGGTGTAATGGGACAATATTTTGTACAAATTTTAACTGTAATTGTTGTAGCAACAGTTATTTTACTAGCTGTAACAGGATTATTTGCACAATTTATTTTAGGAAAAGATGAAAAAGAAACAGAAGATACAAAAGAATTGAAAGTAGTAAATAAAGGACGCAAGCACGGAAAGGTTGCGTAACCATTGCATTTATATATTGTTAGGAGGTAATGAATATGGCAAGCACAATGACTCCATATTTCGGAATCGTCGTTTCATTAATCGCATACGGGATCGGAACGTTATTATTCAAGCATTCAAAAGGATTCTTCTTATTTACACCATTATTTGTAGCGATGGTATTAGGGATTGTCTTTCTAAAGGTAGGTAACTTTACTTTTGAAGAATATAATACTGGCGGAAAAATGATTAGTTTCTTCTTAGAACCAGCAACAATTGCATTCGCTATCCCACTATACAAGCAAGTGGATAAGTTGAAAAAATATTGGTGGCAAATTTTATCGGCTATCGTGGTGGGATCTATTTGCTCAGTAATTGTCGTGTTCATTGTTGCAAAAGCAATCGGTTTAGATACAGCAGTAATGAATTCAATGCTACCACAAGCAGCAACAACAGCAATTGCGTTACCAATCTCAGAAAGTATTGGTGGTATTCCAGCAATTACATCGTTTGCAGTTATTTTCAACGCAGTTATCGTATACGCATTAGGGGCATTATTCTTAAAAACATTTAGAGTTAAGCATCCGATTGCAAAAGGTTTAGCACTTGGAACAGCGGGCCATGCATTAGGAGTTGCAGTAGGAATTGAAATGGG
>NZ_JAKUFQ010000132.1:0-13597 GCF_022663475.1 Bacillus cereus group sp. BfR-BA-01382 | reverse complement strand
CCGATTGGTTCAACTAATAATCAGTGGGGATGAACAAAATCCCCACTGATTATAGTTTCACTTTACTCCGGTCGTTTTTTCGTCCACGTTTCTACTACTTCACCAGTATCATTAACATCTAGCACTAGGCTACCATTACTATACCGGTCTTTATTTCGATACGCTTTCGGATCAATCTCTTCTACAATATTTTTTTCTGTCTTCATATAAACTAATTCATCGTCCCGAACAATTTCAATACCGACAATGCGGTATGGATTACGTTTTAACTCTTTGAAAATAACAAGACCTCGTTTCGCCCTCGTTGATTTCTCAATTTCTGATGCTTTTAGACGTTTTACAGCACCGCGCTGCGTTACGAGAATAAGTTGATCTTTGTCACCATTTAACGGTTTACCAGAAGCGACATAGTCATCTTCTTTTAAATTAATTGCTTTCACACCAGCAGCTCTTACACCGACTGGACTTACTTCATCTTCATGGAAAATAAGTGCATATGCACCATGTGTAGCAAGAACGATATCACTCGTTCCATCTGTCGCAAATATATCGACAACTTCATCACCTTTTTTCAAGTTTACAGCAACGAATGCCCTTGAATAACGCTGAACTTTATATTGATTTAATTCTGTTTTCTTTATCATACCATTTCGTGTTACAAATACGATAAATCGTTTTTCTTCCTCAAAGTTCGGTACAACCGTTACCCAAATGATCGTTTCATCTCGGTCGAGTGAAACGATATTTGCAACGTGCTGACCTAAATCTTTCCAACGAATATCTGGCATTTCGTATACTGGAAGATATATATAGTTCCCTTTACTTGTGAATAAAAGAACTGTTTCAGTCGTATTCGTATCGAATCGTTCAAGTAAGATGTCACCCTCTTTCATACCGAAGTCTTTGCCGTTTGATGCATTATGTGAGCGCCATCCAGTACGTTTCACATATCCTTCTTTCGTTACAGTAACGATGACATCTTCTTGTGGAATCATCACTTCTACGTCTATTTTAATTTCTTCAATTTGTTCTTCAATAATAGCACGGCGATCATCACTATATGTTTTCTTAACTCTCTTCAAATCAGTTTTAATGACTTGAAGTAATCTTTTTTCACTTTGTAAAATTGACTGTAGCTCTAGAATTTTCTTATTAAGCTCATCTGCTTCTTCTTGTAACGCCGTAATGTCTGTATTCGTTAAGCGATATAATTGCAAGGATACAATTGCTTCTGCTTGTGCTTCTGTAAAGCCAAATTTTGCACTTAAATTATCTTTCGCATTACGTTTATCTTTTGAAGCTCGAATTGTCTCGATTACTTGGTCTAAAATCGATAATGCCTTCTTTAAACCTTCTACAATATGTTGACGATTTTCTGCTTTTCTTAATTCATATTGTGAACGTCTCGTAATAACCTCTTTTTGATGTCCAATATAAGCATCCAAAATTTTCGGTAATGTCATAAGTGTTGGACGGCGATTATTGATCGCTACCATATTAAAGTTATATGGAATTTGTAAATCTGTATTTTTATATAAATAATTTAAAATACCTTCGGCGTTTACTTCTTTCTTTAATTCAACAACGATTCGTAAACCAGTACGATCCGTCTCATCACGTACTTCAGCAATGCCATCTAACTTTTTATCTAGACGTAATTCATCCATTTTCTTTACAAGGTTTGCCTTATTCACTTCGTAAGGAATTTCAGTGATTACAATTTGTTGTTTCCCACCGCGCACTGTTTCAATTTCTGCTTTTCCGCGAATAATAATTTTACCTTTTCCTGTTTCATACGCCTTTTTAATACCATCAATCCCTTGAATAATACCGCCTGTTGGGAAATCTGGTCCTTTCATAACTGTTAATAAATCATCAACAGTACTATTTGGCTTATCAATACGCATCATTGTAGCGTCAATAACTTCTCCAAGATGATGCGGAGGAATTTCTGTTGCATAACCAGCGGAAATTCCTGTAGATCCGTTTACTAATAAATTCGGGAACGCTGCTGGTAATACAACCGGTTCTTCACTCGTATCATCAAAGTTTGACACGAATTCAACTGTTTCTTTATCAAGATCACGTAATAATTCAGATGCGATTGGTGATAAACGAGCTTCCGTATAACGCATCGCTGCCGCTGGGTCCCCATCAACACTACCGTTATTACCATGCATTTCAACTAAAACATTACGTACTTTCCAAGTTTGGCTTAAGCGAACCATTGCTTCATATACAGAGGAATCTCCATGTGGATGATAATTACCAATAACATTACCTACTGTTTTAGCTGATTTACGAAACGCTTTATCATGTACATTACCTTCTACATACATAGAATATAAAATACGTCTTTGTACTGGCTTTAAGCCATCACGTGCATCTGGAAGTGCACGATCTTGAATAATATATTTACTATAACGTGCAAAGCGGTCACCTAACACGTCTTCAAGCGGGAGGTCATGAAACTTCTCTGCTTGCATGTTATTCCACCTCCGTCTCCATAATCATTTCATTTTCTAAAATATTTCCTTCTTCTTGCATACCAAACTGTACATTACGTTCAATCCATTTACGGCGCGGTTCTACTTTATCGCCCATTAATGTTGTAACGCGACGCTCTGCTCTTGCTGCATCATCAATTTTCACGCGAATTAATGTACGCGTTTCAGGATTCATTGTTGTTTCCCATAATTGATCCGCATTCATTTCACCAAGTCCTTTATAACGTTGTAACATATAGCCTTTGCCAACTTTTTTCGTTACACCGTCTAATTCCTCATCTGACCAAGCGTATTCAATTACCTCACTCTTACCTTTCCCTTTACTTACCTTGTATAAAGGAGGAAGTGCGATAAACACTTTACCGGCTTCGATAAGTGGCTTCATATATCTGTAGAAGAACGTTAATAACAATACTTGAATATGAGCTCCATCCGTATCTGCATCGGTCATAATAACAACTTTATCGTAGTTAATATCTTCAACAGCGAATTCATTTCCTACACCGCCGCCAATTGCATAAATAATTGTATTAATCTCTTCATTCTTAAAAATATCAGCAAGCTTTGCTTTCTCCGTATTAATTACTTTACCACGCAATGGTAGTACCGCCTGAAAACGACGATCTCGCCCTTGCTTTGCTGAACCGCCAGCCGAGTCACCCTCTACTAAATACAATTCGTTTTTCTGAGGGTTACGTGATTGTGCAGGTGTTAACTTCCCGCTTAAAGTACCTTCTGATTTTTTCTTTTTCTTACCACTACGTGCTTCTTCTCTCGCTTTACGAGCAGCCTCACGTGCTTGCGCTGCTTTAACTGCCTTTCTCACAAGAAGTGTAGCTACATCCGGGTTTTCCTCTAAAAAGTAAGCTAGATGCTCTGATACAATGGCATCAATAGAAGAACGAGCTTCACTTGTACCAAGTTTCCCTTTCGTTTGTCCTTCAAACTGCAGTACTTCTTCTGGTACACGTACAGAAACGATAGCCGCTACACCTTCACGAATATCTGTACCTTCTAAATTTTTATCTTTTTCTTTTAATAATGAAACTTTACGAGCATACTCATTGAACACACGCGTCATTGCTGTTTTAAATCCAGCTTCGTGTGTTCCACCATCTTTTGTACGTACGTTATTTACAAACGAAAGAATATTTTCTGAGTAACCATCATTAAACTGGAATGCTAGTTCTGCTTCAATCCCGTTTTGTTCACCAGTGAAATATACAACCGGGTGAATTGAATCTTTTTCTTCGTTTAAATATGAAACGAAAGCTTCAATTCCTGTTTCATAATGAAATATATCTTCTAAATCATTACGTTCGTCTTTTATTGAGATTTTCATTCCTTTTAATAAGAATGCAGATTCACGTAATCTCTCACATAATGTTTCATAATTGTAATTTGTCGTACTAAAAATCGTTGTATCTGGTTTGAAATGCATTGTTGTACCAGACTCTTTTGTTTTCCCGATTTTCTCTAACGTTGTTGCAGGAACGCCACCATTTTCAAAGCGTTGTTCATAAATGTTACCATCACGTTTAATTGTTACTACTAACCATTCTGACAAGGCGTTTACAACTGATGCCCCAACACCGTGTAAACCACCACTCGTTTTATAGCCACCTTGACCAAACTTACCACCTGCATGAAGTACAGTTAAAATAACTTCAGGTGTAGGTTTCCCAAGTTTATGCATTCCCGTAGGCATTCCTCGCCCTTTATCTATAACGCTAATACTATTATCTTTATGTATTACGACAGAAATTTCGTCGCCAAATCCCGCTAACGCCTCGTCAACGGAGTTATCTACTATTTCATATACTAAATGATGCAATCCACGGCTATCCGTACTCCCGATATACATACCCGGGCGTTTTCGAACGGCTTCAAGTCCTTCTAACACTTGAATCGCATCTTCATTATATTGGAACTGATGCTTCGCCAAACTCCTTGCCCCTTTCCTAATCCAAAATCAGAACATATGTTTCTATTATAGAATAACGCCTCGACTATAGTTTTGGCAAGTTATCTTATCTCTTTTATATACCATTTTCAATAGAAAAATCCTTGTTTTCTCACAAGGATTCCTCTAGGCTACTATTTCAGAAAAATAATCGTTTGTCAACGAGAAATGGATATGTATTCCAAGATTACACATTCCAAACCTTTATTATGATCCAAATGATCAAAATCCAAAATGGGATTACAAATAACAATCCCCAAAAACAGCCTTTAAAAAATCTCATGATGAACACCTCGTTCATCGGCCCTACTTATCTATAATGAGGGCTGAATCAATCTTTCTAACTTTAAGTCTATACTATTTTGTCATCGCATGTTCTACTTTAATACAACGATCCATTATTACAGTATAGTCTTTTTCTTTTAAAAGTTTATATGTATCTTCATCTTGTACTCCTAATTGTGCCCAAAAAACATCTGCATCAATCTCGACAAATTCTTTTGCAACATCCATTAAAAACTCTGAGCGACGAAATACATTTACAATGTCAACGTGTTCCTTAATATCCTTTAGTGAAGAAACTGCCTTTTCTCCAAGCACCTCATTTACTGTTGGATTAACTGGAATAATGCGGTATCCAGCATCTTGCATTGCTTTTGAAACCATATACGATGTACGTTCTGGCTTATCTGATAATCCAACAACCGCAATTGTTTTGCTTTTCTTTAACACTTCACCAATTTCCGTACGAGTTGGGTTTTCAATTGTCATAATTAATCCCTCCTATTCCTTTAGTATAGCCGATAAAGAAAGTCTCTTTCAATATGAAAGAGACTTTCTTTTATTTCGATTATTGATTCTTTGTAGCTGAATTATCTGCTAAAGTAGCTGTTTTCGTCATTTTTTGACCGTTACGGTAGAATGTGACTTCTACTTTCTCGCCTACTTTTTTCTTTTCATATAAATATTTACGGAATTGAAGTGAATTTTCTACTTTTTGATCATCTAATGCTACGACAATATCATATTGCTCTAAACCAGCTTTTTCTGCCGGTGATATTGGGTAAATTTTACCTAATACAACACCATTAGTTACTTCTTTCGGTACTTTCAATTGATTGACTGCATAAGCTTGCACATCTTCTAACGAAACGACACCTACTCCAAGAGCTGGACGTTTTACTACTCCGTCTTTTTCAAGTGATTCAATAACTGGCTTTGCGATATTAATTGGAATAGCAAATCCAATTCCTTCAACTTCTTGTTGTGCAATTTTACTTGAATTAATCCCAATTATTTCACCGTTTTGGTTAAATAATGCACCACCACTGTTACCAGGATTAATCGCTGCATCTGTTTGAATAACTTGTGCTTGCCAATCTGGGCGTTTATCCCCATCAATATCAACTGGGATTTCGCGTTCTTTACTACTGATTATACCTTCCGTTACACTTCCGTCAAATCCAAGTGGGTTACCGATTGCAATCGCTTTTTCACCCGCACGAAGTTTACTTGAGTCACCTAAAGTTGCAACTTTATTTACATTAGCCCCATCAATTTCAACAACAGCTAAGTCTAACCAAGGATCTTTCCCTACTAACTTTGCATCTACCTTTTTACCATCACTTAGCTTTACAGCAAGTTTATTCGCTCCATCTACTACGTGGTTGTTTGTTACAATATATGCTTTATTTCCTGCTTTTTTATAAATAACACCTGATCCTGAACCAGCTTGTTGTTCTTGACCTGTCGGTTGCATTGCAAATGGATCAACGCTTTGTTGCATATTAATAACGCCTACAACAACATCTTTCGCTCCTTCAATCATACCAGGTAAATCAGTTTCATTTTTCGCTTTATTTACAACAGGAACTACAGTACCTTCTACTTTTGAATCCGAACTAAATGATGATACTGGTGCTCCATTATTTTGAGCCCATGGCATATATGGTGCTGCAAAACTAATCGAAACCGCTCCGACTACAGCTCCCACTAAACCTGTGAAGAAATAGCCTTTTTTACTACCTGATTTTCTCACTTCTCTCGTTTCACTATGCTCTTCATTTAAATTTGGTCCGTCGTAATATCCCATGTTTTATTTCCCCTCTCTGGTGAATTCGTATTTTCAGTATAGTCACGTTTTGTGTCCTTCTTGTGAACTCATCGTGAAATCCAATTAAAAAAATACTCCTATCTAACATTGTAGACAAGAAAAGTATTTTTTGTACATTCTACCTTCAAAAGAGAGTATAAAATTGCCATTTTCCTAGGCTAAATTACACAAATTGTTCTAGATTATTCTTCAAATTTATAACCAACTCGAATAACAGTACCGATATGCTTCGCTTTATCTCCTAACTTATTTCGAAGTTTTTTAATATGGGTATCAACCGTTCGGTCATCACCGTAATAGTCATATCCCCATAACTGGTCTAATAAATGTTGACGTGATAATACGATTCCTTTGTTCTCCATTAAATAAACGAGAAGTTCAAATTCTTTATGTGTCAATATAATTTCTTCTCCATCTACTAAAACAGTTCTAGATAGACGATTCACTTCAATTCCAGCTAAAGACATAGCATTTTCTTCCGCTACTCCTACCGCGCCATCCGCACGTTTCAATAACGTCTTTGCACGAGCTACTAACACTTTCGGACTAAATGGTTTCGTTACATACTCGTCTGCACCTAATTCGAAACCTAGCAATGTATCATCCTCATCCGAACGTGCTGTCAACATAATAATTGGTACTGCTGATTCTTTTCTAATTCGTCTACAAACAGACCATCCATCTATTTCCGGTAACATAATATCTAACATAATTAAATCAATTTCATGCTCTGCAAATAACTCTAACGCTTTCTTTCCATCTTCTGCTTCGATTACTTCAAAGCCTTCATTACGAAAATAATCACTAACAATTTCACGTAATCTTCTTTCGTCTTCAACAAGCAATACTGTTTTATTCATATAATCTATCCCGCCTTTTTACTCTTTCAATCGAATAATACGTTGATTGGAGCTTCCGCGAAATGGAAGTGTTAAATCTTTTTTCTCAATTTCAAACCTTCCATCGACTAAAACATCCCCATAATGTAACAACTCTATCATATCATTATTTTGGGAACTCTGTATCTCTTCTAACGTATAACCTGTATACATCCATAGGTTTTTTTTCAAATCTTTCACGATTTTTGCTACCTTTTTCACTTCAGCAGCTTGAAAAAATGGATCTCCACCTGAAAATGTTACATCAGTTAATGGATTACTTGCAATCTCTTTCACAATTTCTTCTACTGTCATTTCCGTTCCGTTGCAAATATTCCACGATTTCGGATTATGGCAACCGACACAACGATGCGGACAGCCCGCAAAAAACACGACTGTCCGCAATCCTTCTCCATCTACTACACTATCATGAATAATATTCATCACTTTCATTTATGTTTCACCCGATCTATCTCTTCACTACGTTTCGCACTATTCCACTTCGACATATCTCCTACAAGATAGCCTGTTATACGGCGAATTCTTTCTATATTAGCCTCATCTTCATTCCCGCAACTTGGACATTCATTTCCAATAACCCCGTGATAACTACAGCACTTACAACGGTCAACAGGATGATTAATTGAACCGTATCCAACGCCATGTTCTGCCATGGCTTGTATAATTTGTTTTAATGCCTTTTTGTTATGCATCGCTGCTCCGTCCAGTTCAATATACGTAATGTGTCCTCCATTACAGAGAGCATGGAACGGGCCTTCTAAACGGATTTTATTTATCGCTTGAATGTTATAATAAACTGGAATATGGAATGAATTCGTATAGTAATTATGGTTCGTTATACCGCTAATCACGCCAAATTCTTCTCTATCTTTTTTCACAAACTTTCCTGATAATCCTTCTGCTGGAGTTGCAATTATCGAGAAATTTAGTTGATGTTCTTCTGTCGCTTTATCCATTCTATCTCTCATAAAGGAAATAATTTCGTACCCAAGTTTCCATGATTCTTCATCTTCCCCATGATGCTTTCCTGTTA
The DNA here is from genome assembly GCF_022663475.1 of Bacillus cereus group sp. BfR-BA-01382. NCBI lineage: Bacteria > Bacillati > Bacillota > Bacilli > Caryophanales > Bacillaceae > Bacillus > Bacillus cereus group sp. BfR-BA-01382. The sequence goes on along the minus strand of NZ_JAKUFQ010000132.1, from coordinate 5,082 downwards.
AAGCTACTAAACATTCCGCAAGACCGATAAAACCAACACTTAACGTCCCTTGTTTTAAAATCGAAGCTACGGAGTCTTCAGGCTGCAATGCTTCTCCACCACGCCATACACCTTGTGAATATAAAAACTGAAAATCTCTTGCTCGCTTCTTACATTGATACGCAAATCTTTCTAATAACTGCTTAATTCCTAAATCTAAATAGTAGTTTAGCGCTTCAAAAAATGCTTCTTTTGAACCACTAATTAACGCTAATTTCACTAAATTGATAGACGTAAATGATAAATTCCCTCTACCAATCGCTGTTTCTTCTCCATGTATATTAGACATAACACGGGTACGACATCCCATGTAACATACTTCACTTTCTGGTCTTCCATCATAATGCACTGTATTAAACGGAGCATCTAAAAATGAAAAGTTAGGGAATAATCGCTCTGCAGTTGTCTCTAATGCTAATTCAAATAAATCGTAATTCGGATCACTTTCTTCAAAATTCACACCTTTTTTCATCTTGAAAATTTGAATCGGAAAAATTGGTGTCTCTCCTTTACCAAGTCCAGCTTGTGTTGCTTTTAATAGTTGTTTAATTAACATTCTTCCTTCTTTTGATGTATCTGTTCCGTAATTAATAGAAATAAACGGTACTTGTCCTCCGCCCCTACTATGCATACTATTCGAATTATGAACGAAAGCCTCACACGCTTGATACGTATCATTTTCCGTTTCTTTCCATGCAAATTCTTCTATTTGTTCTTTCGTAAGCGGATATGATTGTAATCGTTTTTTATGTCTCTCAATTGTTTTTCGTACATAAGGTGCTAAATCAATATCAAAGAGTGCAAACGATTGACCGCCATGCTGCATATTTTGATTCGCTTGAAAAATAATAGACGAAAGAGCCAATGCACTTTTAATGTCTTGTGGTTGTCTCATATGTCCATGTCCAGTATGAAAACCGTTAGCAAGCATTTGCGCTAACGGAATTTGCGAACAAGTCGTCGTTCCTGTCGCATAAAAATCTAAATCATGTGGATATAATATATTTTCATTTATCGCTTTTTTCACTTGATCTGACAATAAATTCTCAACAGCATAATATTTTGCACTCTCAGATGCGAACGTTCCCATTACACCCATTGGAGAGCGGCCGTCTACATTTGCATTTTCTTGCATTAAATCTTGTTCATTGCCGTGGACTATCGTCTCGAACACTTTCATTAATTCTTCTCCACGTGTATTATTTTGTAACATTTATAACCCTCCACCAATATGTTGTTGTCTTTTGATTAAAATGTTACTACATATAGTCTTGCTGTTTCTGTGAGAAATGTAACATTACTGTGAAATTTTTTTCACGAAATAATGAATTTTTCATTTACAAAAAAGAAATGTGCTCTTTACAAATGTATGGTACAATATACGGGAAAAACTCTTTTTACCCTTTATCAACACATTTGAATAAAGGAGACTGAACTTATGGTTACTACATATCTTTTATTTATCGTTGCCTACTTGCTTGGCTCGATTCCATTTGCACTAGTTGTTGGAAAAATTGGCTACGGAATCGATATTCGTGAGCACGGGAGCGGTAATCTAGGCGGAACAAACACATTCCGTACATTAGGGAAAAAAGCAGGTTTTACCGTTACAATTGCTGACATTTTAAAAGGGACATTAGCAACAAGTCTACCAATGATTTTCGGATTAGATATTCACCCACTATGGTTCGGGTTAGCGGCTGTTCTTGGACATGTCTACCCGATCTTCGCGAAATTCCGTGGTGGTAAAGCAGTTGCAACTTCTGCTGGGGTGCTATTATGCTATTCACCAGTTGTTTTTGCAATATTGGCTGTTGTATTTTTCACCCTTTTATTTACAACAAGATACGTATCACTTTCTTCTATGGTAACAGCAGTTGTTGCTGTTATTGCATCCATTGTTAGCGGGGATAAAATCTTCATTATTGCGATGTGTTTATTAGCAGGTATGGTTATTTATAAACACCGTGCAAATATCGGACGAATTATAAATAAAACTGAACCAAAAGCAAACTTTTCAAAAAAGCAAAAATAAGATCGTAACCCACATAACGCAAAAAGAAAACGTGAAGCATATTAATAGCGTCTTTTTGCGTTATTTTTTATACTAAAGAAAAAGCAACATAACTTGGAGGAACTATACATGAATCTTTCCGTAACAAAAGAAGCAGCACAATGGTATAAAAATGAATTAAACTTACAATCAAATGAAACACTACGCTTTTTCGTACAATACGGTGGTTGCAGTACTGTGCAAAAAGGACTTTCTTTAGGTATTCGTAAAGATGATCCTGCACACCCTGCTGTTCAAATTCAAGAAGAAGGTATTAACTTCTTTATTGAAGGCGATGATGAATGGTTCTTCGATGGACATAATTTATCTGTTACACTTCATGAAGGTGACGACTTCCCACAATTTAATTATGAAAAATAAAAAAGCGCGGCTTCTGCCACGCTTTTTTATTTTTTCTTAATTTCCTCATATTTCGCATACCACTCAGGATATAACTTTTTAAATGATACAGGGCGGAACCCTTCTTTTTTCGCACAAATATTCGTCGTACTTGCAGTAATACAAAGATCACCATCACCATTATATATTTCATATCCATATACAACGCGAAGCGGGCTCACAGTATCGACCCATGTTTTTACGATTGCCTTTTCTCCATAACGCATCGCTTTACGATATGAAATTTGTAAATCTAACACAGGAGAAATAATTCCTTCTTTCTCCATTTCAACATATGAAAAACCTAAATCTTGTATAAGTTTCGTGCGACCTAACTCAAGCCACACTAAGTAGTTTGAATGGTAAACAACACCCATTTGATCTGTTTCCGCATAACGGATTTCAACTTCATGTTCTGCTACAAACATATGTATTCGCCTTCTTTCACTTCTGCTACCTTGCATACATTTAATCATAATACAGTAACATCAAAAATAAAATAAAAACAGTGAATCTTTTACTGAAAGGAGCCAGCATATGATTCAAATTGTAACTGTTCGTAGTGGTGATAGCGTATATAGCTTGGCATCAAAATATGGATCAACACCTGACGAAATAGTAAAAGACAATGGACTAAATCCAGCTGAAACGCTCGTTGTTGGTCAGGCACTTATCGTTAATACGAAAGGAAATAATTATTATGTACAGCCTGGTGACAGCCTATATCGAATTTCTCAAACATATAATGTCCCCCTCGCTAGTTTAGCTAAAGTTAATAATTTATCTTTAAAATCTATTCTCCATGTCGGACAACAATTATATGTACCAAAAGGCACAAAACGAGCTGTAGAATCCATCGCTTACTTACAACCTTCAACTATACCGATTAAAGAGAGTTTAGTTAATGCGACACGCGCCATCAATCCATTTTTAACATACTTAGCCTATTTTAGTTTTGAGGCAAAAAGAGATGGCACATTAAAAGAACCTACTGAAACAGCTAAAATTGCTAATATTGCAACGCAAGGTAAAACAATCCCTATGCTCGTTATTACAAATATTGAAAATGGTAATTTCAGTGCCGATCTAACATCAGTTATTTTACGCGACGCAACGATTCAAAACAAATTTATTACTAACATTTTGCAAACAGCTGAAAAATATGGCATGCGAGACATTCATTTCGATTTCGAAAGTGTAGCACCTGAAGACCGCGAGGCGTATAATCGCTTTTTACGAAATGTAAAAACACGCTTACCTAGTGGGTACACATTGAGCACAACTCTCGTACCGAAAACAAGTTCCAATCAAAAGGGCAAATTTTTCGAAGCTCATGATTATAAAGCGCAAGGGCAAATTGTTGATTTCGTCGTCATTATGACATATGACTGGGGATGGCAGGGCGGGCCACCGATGGCGATTTCTCCTATCGGTCCAGTGAAAGAAGTACTTCAATATGCAAAATCTCAAATGCCTCCACAAAAAATTATGATGGGGCAAAATTTATACGGGTTTGATTGGAAACTTCCATTTAAACAAGGAAATCCACCTGCAAAAGCAATTAGCTCCGTCGCAGCTGTTGCACTAGCTCGTAAATATAATGTTCCTATTCGTTATGATTTCACAGCCCAAGCTCCTCATTTTAATTATTTTGATGAAAACGGCGTGCAACACGAAGTTTGGTTTGAAGATTCACGGTCTGTTCAAAGTAAATTCAATTTAATGAAAGAACAAGGTATAGGTGGTATTAGTTACTGGAAAATCGGTTTACCATTCCCGCAAAATTGGCGTTTACTCGTTGAAAATTTCACGATTACGAAAAAGGGCTGACAAAAGTCAGCCCTTTTTTTCATATTACTGCTAAAAACTCATCTTTCATTTCCTCACAAAAAAGAAGAATGATAACATTCTCCTTTTTAACCGTTATCAACAATCGGTTGTTTACCTGTTTGATCTTGCATTTGCTTTCCTTTATTTCCACCAGCTTTTTTCGATTGTGTTCCAATATGATTTGGTGCAAAGTCTTTTGAATTTTTTTTCGGATTACCCATTACTATCGCCTCCTTAACACTAGTATCGTACTAGTGTTAAGAATTATTCAGCTTGCTTAAAAAGTTTCATTTCATAACGTTTTTCGATGCGCTCTTCAATGCGATCAATTGCATCACGATCGCTTAATAATTGTTGTTTATTTTCATTTACAAGTTCTTCAAACGATTTACGGCGACTTCTTCTCATGTTGTTCACCCTCTCTCCTTCGCTTTCTTATTACATAGTATGAGCAAACGAAAAACTCTTTAATCAGATTTGTAAGAAAATTTTATGTTTTAGTACTCCTAAAAAAACTCCGTGTACAATATATTGCACACGGAGTTTTTCATACCATAATATTTAAATACTCTTTCAACTTTTCATCTGCATTCATTTCATTTTCTTTATAATCATGAAGCGCCTGTAACACAAAATCATACTGTTCTAAAATATAACTTTCTAATTTCATAACATCCTCTAAGCTATTAAGCATAATTCTCGTATTACCAACTTCACTTTTTAACGCTGGTTCACATTTTAAGCTTGTACATATTTCTTTC
>NZ_JAKUFQ010000131.1:0-13717 GCF_022663475.1 Bacillus cereus group sp. BfR-BA-01382 | reverse complement strand
CTGTTATTAAAACACCACTCTTGTTAGATATCATCTATAAAAAACTAAATGTTATTAAAACATATGTACAGCCTATTTTCTTAAATGTTAATATTGCACTTATTTGTTATTGAAATTAATTAGACCCAACAGTTCTCTCTCCATTCCATTTGTGAAATCGAGTAGGGGCTGTTTTTTAAATTTTCTTCATCCCAATCTTTATGCTCTGACAGCCATTGTTCACCTAATGCAAATAGAGCATCAATATCACCTTTAGAACGTGCTTCTAATGTACATAGACCTGTTGTACCACGTTCATATAATTGAACCGTGTAATAGCCAAAATATTGACTCACATAGCAATATACATCCTGGTTTACTTTTTGGTACACATTAAACGTTGATGTATAGTACCATCCTTCTTTTTCTGAGATTCCAAAATAAAACATCTGTAAAAACCCCTTCATTTACTAAATTCTATACGTTATTTTACCAACAAGAAAGATAGAGAACAAGACATTTGTTGACTTGAGGTAAAATATATTTTACTATAAACGTGTAATACATAGACAGGGGTTGTATTTGGTTGATGAAAATTTCAATAGAAAAACTAACCGACTTTGCAAAAGAATTCTTGAGAAAAGAATATGATATTTCTTTTGTGATAAATATCGAAGTATCGAAAAGAATGACTCGTAGATTCGGGATTTTTTATGGTGAAATAAACGAGTATACAGGAGAACGTAGACCGAAAGTGATTCGTTTGTCGGAGAGTTTGCTCTTATATCATGAAAAAGAAACGATTCTGGATATTCTGAAGCACGAATTGATTCATTATGCCTGTTTTGTAAATGGAAAACCTTATACAGATAGTAGTCCATACTTCAAACAAGAGCTACAACGATTAGGTGTTTTGGAATCAAAGAAATATCCTTACAAAGGAATTGTTTATCATTATGAATGCAAAAAATGTGGGTACTCTTTTTTTCACCGAATGAAGCATTTTGAAAAGAAATATCTTCATAATCATTGCAATGGGCAATTTCGTTTTGTAGAGGAAGGAATATTAAAATAGAATTGATTATTAATAGAGAATAGAGGGGAAAGACATGCAATTTTCAGTAGAAGAATTAACAGCAATTGCAAAAGACTTTTTACAAAAAGAATATGGACTTCCACTAACCATAAATATTGAACTTAGTTCTAAAATGACAACTACTTTTGGAATGTTTTATATTAAAAGCGTAAAAGAGAGAATTCCTAAAGTAATTCGATTGTCTAAAAATTTTGTAACTTACCAAGAAAAAGATGTTATTATTGACGTTTTAAAACACGAACTGGTCCATTATGTTTGTTTTATGCAAGGAAAACCATATAAAGATAAAGATGCTTATTTCAAACAGGAATTAGCAAGAGTTGGCTCTGCAAGAACTCGAACGTTTACATTCAAAGGGGAAAGAAAAAGAAAAGTGTATTCCTATGAGTGTAAAAAATGCGGGAAAAACATACAAGCTCGAATAAAAGGGTACGAAAAAAAGTATATTCACAAAGATTGTCATGGAGAATTCAAGTTTTTAGGGGAAGTCATAGGGGCTTAAATGTATTAAACCATATGATTCTTATAAACTCTTATGAGTTATAAATCCAAATAGGGAGGATGCACAATGGATTTTAAGGGATTTAAAAGCAAATTAGTGGGGCAGTTAAAAGATTGTATTAAACGTGTGGAAACAAATACCCCTCAAAAGAATGAAAACCAGAAAAAGAAGGAAGGCATTTGATATGTCATTCGTAATTCATACAGGATTATCAATAAAAAAAGCAGGTTCATTAGAAGAATGTGTCTCTATCTTAAAAGGGCTACAAGTCATGCAAGCTTTTGAAGTCATAGAAACAGGTCTGGACGTAGCATTAAGGATTCTTTATCCTGGGGAGCACTTAACTATTGAAGATAATAAAGGAAAAGAAATCAAAGTTAGTAAACTTACGCAAAAGAGAGGGCGTTATTCATGACAACAACTACATTTTTCCAACGAGAACAAAAATCGATTCGTGGTCTGAATGAAGAACAATTAAAAGAAGCTTTTATGCTCTATGAAGAAAAAGTGGCCAATGATATTTTTAACAAAGTCGCTTCAGAATATGGGATTGAATTTACTGATAAAAAAACAAAAGACTTTTTACAAGTCTTTATTAGTAAAGCGTTGACACAGGGAATGGAATTAGCGAGTAATCCTGATTTGGTTACGGACTACTATAAAGAGCAGAAACAGATTAAAACAGATAATAGACGTGGGATAATTGATGTAACGGATGATGCATTCTATCCATGTGGCATAGGGGAACACTGGCGTACACTTTCAAAGGTCTTAGATGACAAGTATAACCATTTATGCGAACCATTCATGGAGCTTATGCACTTAAATAAAGGATTGGATGAATTCAATGGGATTACAAGAGAGTATTTAGATGAATTCATTATGAAAACCTTTCAGTTTGTCGGTGAATTACAACCTATTCAAGAACATATAGCAGATGCTCGTTAACCATCTGTATTTGCTTAAAAAAGAGAAGGGAAGTGTAATCTAATGAATACAAAATTAAAAGAAGGACAAGTTGTAACATCTGATGATTTCATTAAAGGTAATACTAAAAATGGTATTATATATGTTGGACATTATAGTGATGAATGGGTTTATGAAAAGTTTTTAGGGGAATTTGATTTTGTGCACGGTGAACCCAATAACGATGAATCTCGTAGTCAAAGACAATACCTAATTTTACAAGTAAAAGAATCTTTGCCTTATTTCACGGTTGGTAATCGAACAACATCCTATGAAAATTGGATTCTTGCAATTGAATTAAATGATGATGGTACATACAATGAAAATAATCAAAAAATCTCTTTCACAACTGCGGGATGTTTTACAGGAGCAATTAAGGAAGATAGCATAAAAATTGTAGCAGAAATGAAAAAGAATTATGTTAGACAAAAATTATAGATTTTACAAATAAGCTCTCTAATAGGGCTTATTTTTATTGTGTTATGCATATAATACGGAGATATAATGAAACAGGTATTGATTAAAATCAATTGATAAAAAAGGGAGAGAATTATGATGGAAAACACTTATTGGAATAGAAATGGTAAATATCAAAAGGAATTGGATAAACTTGATGGATTAATGCCGAATATCGGAATGACATCCAATCAATATATGAACTTATTCATTACTGCAAGTAGCGTGTATTATGATGTTTACAACAATGGTGGATGTAATCTTGCAGATTGCTATGAGGAAAGAATAAGAGAATATATTATGCCTTTTGCTGATGATATTAAATCTTTACGATTAAACGTTCAAATGAAAACACTGATTAGAAACTTCAAGAATGAAAAGAAATTAGAAGCGTTTATGGATGAAGTTATTTTATATTTACAAGACAAGGATTTGAATTTTGAAGTATTCCGAGTATTCTTTAGTAATGAAAAAGAAGAGTTATCAAAGAATATGAAAGAGGACCTTTCAGAAGTAACTTTTGGTCTACAAGAAGATTACGATGATTGGGTAAATCATCGAGTAGACAATTGGAAATTCACATGGGTAGAATAAGTTATGAAATAAGCTCTTTATAGGGCTTATTTTTTTATTTATTATATAATAAGTACAGATAATTAACAGACAGGTATTCATTAAAACTAATGAGGGAGCAAAAAGGGAGAGAGTTCATATGAAAAACATTTACTGGAACGGAAATGGTAAATGTCAAAAACAATTAAATATATATGATGTATTAAAACCAAACATTGGCATAACAACAAATAAATATATGAATTTATTTATAACTGCATCAAATGTGTATTATGATGTCCATAAAAATGATGGATGTAATCTTCTAACTTACTATGATGAAAAAATAGAAAAATATATTATACCATTTGCTAATGACATTCATTCTTTACAATTAAATATTCAAATGGACCTACTAATTAAAAACTTGAAAAATAAAAAGCAATTAGAAGGATTCATGGATGAAGTTATCTTATATTTACAGGATAAAGATTTAACTTACAAAAAATATAGCGTATTTTCCCATTATCAAAATAAAGAACTATGTAAAGAAGCTAAAGAAGGATTTCAGGAAATCTCTTTTGGAAATGAAAACAATTATAATAATTGGGTGAATCACAGAGTCACAAATATGCAGTATATATTCGTAAAATAAATTGAGGAGATTGCATACATAATTATCTATTATCAAAAACCTTTAGACCTCTTGTTGGGGTCTTTTTTATATACAAAGCATAAATTCAACCATCGTTTAACAATCAGATTTACTAACAGACAATCTAAGGTTAAATATTTTCATGTTTGATAATTTTATCGAAATCCTAAAAATATAAGATAAAAGAGTTTATAGTCAGAAAAGGAGAGTTTTTGATGATTTTTACCGATTTCTTATTTATGGTGAAAACGTAACTTTTCGGAATAAATAACCATATATCTCATTAAGTAAAGAATACTTATCATTTTGAGACGATAAAAAAAGACATCGAAATGAATCAATGTCTTAATTTTGCAATGCTTGATATTTATACTTCTCGCACAACGGAATTATTTGATTGTATAAAATCTCTTTATACTTCTGGAATTCTCCTTCAAAAAGATTTACACCCCATAATGTTTTGGTTATAGCATTATTTACAATTGCACAATCGCCTCTTAAAAAATCAGTATGAATGAATCGTTCTTCTCCAGTAAATGATTTAAAGCCTAATACAATTAGACTCAAAACTGCCTGATTTGGAACACGAATAACATACCTTACATTCAGATAACTTAGCGTTGTGTATGCACAATTCAATTCAACAATTGTTCCTTCTGGTAGTTCTCCAAATAAATTCTTGTCTAAAAATGTATGAAACTTTTCAAATGCCTCCACTGAAACGTCTGCATCTTCCGATAATTTCTCTTTAAAATTTATCATTATAAAATCCTCCAATGTTTATACTTAAAATGAATCAATGTCTTTTAAAGTAAAATAATGTTTGATTTAAGAGACACAAACGGTTTACCATTATCAGGAGTATAACCATCTATATTATAAAGATACTGCTCTAATATCTTTCCGTCTATCGACATAGTTTGCTCTCCAATAATCTCAACTCTATTATCGCTAAAAATTGAAAAACCTTCCTTTACTTCTTCATACATTTTAACCTGTAAAATTTTCGATTCGTCTTCTTTTACTTGGTTATAAGCTGTATTTGTCATTTTATTCTCTCCCTATTTATACGAATTTGAAATTCACCTATCATTTATAAATCTATTTATTATAGATAAGAAGAAAAACAAATATTCAAGATTATATTTTTCCTGAAGTTTTAAGTAAATTATATTTTACAATAAATTAATATTGTTGTAAACTATAGTTAATGAAAATTATGAGGTGATAGAACGTGAGTAAAGAGATAGAACGTGAGTAAAGAAATTGTCCTATATAGAAAATATGGTGTGTTTTCTCTTTCTTCTAAAGCTGTGGAATGGTTAATGAAAGAACGAAACTGGTCTTGTACCACTTTTACCGAGGAACATAAACCTTTAGATGCTGATGCAGATATTATTTATAAGGCTCCTGGAACAAAATTTGGTTACGCAAAAGAAGGCTATCATATTAACTGGTTTAAGCACGGAACAGATGATATTCCTTTCCGTACAAATACAGATGTCATTGATGCCATCAAAACCCTTGGAACTGATGCCAGTAATGACTATGACAACTTATTAGAAGAAAAAACGAATCCTTTCGAAATTGTAGCTATTCCTACTGGATGTCGTTGGAGAATCAAATGTCATGATGGTTTTGAAACGATTGCTATTCAACAAGAAATGGAGTATTAAACATGATTCAAATACTGTATGCTTATAAGCAATTCATAAGTATCCAATACCCTTTTTTTATGTGGCTTATTTATGGAGTACAAAACATATTGCTCTTTTTATTTATAACTGACATTAATTTAAAACGTATTACATCATCCAATAAAGTACGGATTTTATTAATGATAGGATGTGTCTTTTTTACTATTATGCTTCTACCCTTAGGAATGAAATGAGATGAGATTATGGAACCAGATACACAATATAGAGTCATGGAAGAAACAAAAATAGAAAAAATAATTATTGAAGATAACTTATCTTATATGAATGCACTCGATTCCCTTTCAAAAATATGTGCTAAATTTCCTGAAAGACGATTTTATATGGAGCCAGCTTCAAACATTGTGAATCTACACATACAGGTTGGGAATATACCGAATTTAAAGGATGGTAGAACCTTTGACCAAAGTATAAAAACAACGTATCATTTACTTGATATGCGAATGATGGATGAATTACTAAAACAAATGAATATGAATACACTTCAAGTTGGTGACCAATTGGAGCTTCAAATAAATATTAATCGTAAGTAATTCGAATCAAACCATAAAATTAAAATAACCCTCTTTCAGAAAGGATTATGACATGATTCAATTAAATGCTTCTACACAAGAATTCTTAGAACAATACGCACCTTATTTAAAGGTTCGTAAAGATAAAATAATGATTAAATCTCGTGAAGGGAATGTAACAGTTCCATCTAAGCTATATCCCCTCACAAACAAGCGTACAATCGCATTCTTCTGCTTCGCTAATACAAAACCATTAACACCTGAAGTCGAGCATTTTGAGACGATTAAGAAGGTTTTTGATGAACAAGAGCTAATGACTGGATATTGCTATCGAAATACAGAACGAGTATATGCAGGTCTTTTAGAAGCAGGTATTCCCCAAGAAGATTTAAAAACATATGTAGGTTGGCTTTTATCAGGAAGTCGTCCTGTTCATCACTGTTGGTTAGTCTATAAGGATGAATATCTATTTGATGGAAGTACCTTTATTGCAGACTTGCAAGCACGAGAAATGATTCATGAACAAAAAATCACTGACATGCAAAAACAACGAGAGTTACTAACTGAACTTATGATAGAAAACATGAAACAACCCAATTCCGAGACAAGAGCATTCGGAAAAGCTCTACCTACCTATGAATATGTAGGAACGGTTTGTGTGCCAAACGATGGCCGTAAAATTTACAATGACCTAATTGATGCACATCCGAACCATCCTTCTTATAATCAAGCGGGTCAAAATCCACATGGAGCATCAAAAACACAGGAAATGTTGTACAAGAAGCTCAATAACAAATAGTAAATTCTGTAGCAATTCAATAATTAGGTGAACAATATTTTATAAACTAATGATTAGGAGGAGATACATTGAATCAGCCTAAATTTAGAGGATTCTCTTTAGAAACCAACAGTTGGCATTATGGTCATGGATGGAAAGTTAGTGATGCTAAAGCTCTTCTGTACACCAATTCAACTCCTATTGAGTGCGAATTAGGTTCTATGGGACAATATACAGGAATCAATGATAAAAATAGTAAAGAAGCATATAACGGTGATTTATTTTACTGGCGTGGAGAATTAAGAGAAGTTGTTTATCGAGAGGATAAAGGTGCTTTTATGGCTGTTAAATTAAATGGATATCAAAGTTACTTTTATTTAAATGATTTAGCGGACCGATTCGAAATTATAGGCAATAATACAGAAAATCATGACTTACCTAAAGAAATAAGCAATTTAACCAATTAATTATAAGAAAGAGACATTTATCGGTTGCTTCTCAATACAAATGTCTCTTTTTTTATCTAATGAGGTGCAGATATGAAGATTTGTGCAATATGTAAAGGCAATTATACGGATAAGGAATCAAAAACTCGTCTGTGTAAGTTCTGTAAAGCCTGTAAAGCAAAACGAAATAATTCAATCTTGAAAAAATAAGGAGTTAAGAAACATGGAACAAAAACGTTTTATGCTATTTGCGTTTAATAAAAGCTTCCCTTCTGGTGGGTTTGATGACTTTTTATTTGCATTTAGTACCATAAAAGAATTCGAAGTAAAAATGAACGAATGGATTCAGAAATTTGATTTTTATCACATTGTAGATACGAATGATTTAAAACAGTATGAGCTTTATGATGAAGGTAATGTAAATGGTTGGTATGGTGATAGTTCTGCTTCCACTGAATTATTAAAAGAAAAATTAACAAAATTGCTAAAGAAACTATAAGATACATAGAAATGAGGTAGTTCTACTATGGAATGCAATGAAAAAGATTTAAACAGTGCACTGGTAACCTGGGAATCATTTATTGTTGAAACAGCAAAAAGAATCGGTGAAAACCATGGTTATTCCGTAGAGTGCAGTACACAGGAAGTTCTTCCACAAGTAGTTATTCAAGAGATTTATCGAAGAATTTGGAAAGACTATGCTATTAAGGATGTTCATATTGTAAGCTTACATTGTGAAACCTGTGAAGAAAATGATAAAAATACCCCTTTCCATATGGATACAAATAGCGTTTTAGACCCAAAGGAAAATGACTTGAGTCATTGGGAACCTAATCGCTTACAAGAAATGAAGACGCAGGTGGAGGAAATTGAGCAATCAATTAAAGATATTACCCCTTCTCCTGGTGCTGAAGATAGAAATCGTGCTTTTAAAGTTTACAACGTTTTATATGGAATTAAAGATGATAGAGGATATTACTCTTTTGTTCAGATAGATAAAGATTTTTATTCAAGAATGAGAGAATTGCAAATCTCTAAAATTGAAGAACTACTAAACGATGCAGAAGACTTATATGAAGTAATTCCTAACCTTAAACAAGGTTACATGCATCCGACAAATAAACCAAGTAATACGAAGTAAACAGCCTGTTAAATATCATTACCACACGATTCATAAGATGTGATATGATTTTATGAGAAATCGTAATACATATATTGTCCAAGTCTATAATATAAGGATTACAATAAATTAGGTATTTAAAAAAAATGAATTCAAAAGGAGATATGCAAAATGAAAAAAGTTCAAGGGTTTAAATATACAATTGAGGGATTTGCAATTCCTAAAGACTTCGCATTCGGTGTTTTAGCTTTAAACAATGCAAAGTCATCTCGTCCAGGTACGATTGCAAACATTGAAACTCATGAAGGTACGAATCTTTTAACAGTTGTATCCTACGTTGAAGTTGATGATACAATCAATGAATTAGTTGGTACAATTACTGATAAAGAATCTATCGAGATTGTAGATGTTGAATTACATGATTTTGCAGAAAAAGTACAAAAAACAATTGAGGATATGGAAGATGCAGATACTTCTTATCACGTTAGTTTAGCTTCATTCTAACAGTAGCAAGAGCAGGATATATTCTTGCTCTTGTTTTTTTATTTGTTAGATAGAAAGGAGTTTGATTATGGCAAATAAAGATATATTTGAGTCTATGGAACAAGTAAAAGAATATGCCAAAGAACTAAAGAAGCAAGCTCCACCTAATACAGATGATGATTTTATTGATTTACTATTAGGGTTATATCAAGGTGGAGATGCAGTGCATGTAGATGGAATTGGATTAATAGATAAAAGCATTGCTCCTATTGTTCACTCATTAAATCAAAAAGGATTTCAAACATTATCTTCCTGTTCAGGAATAAAATCAGAACATACTCATGCTAAGTTTAGTTTTGCTCCTGTTCTGGTGTTCAAGGAAACTGAAGATATAGAAAGAAAAAAACGTGTTCAATCAGTTGCTAAAGAATTAAAACTTAATTTTCATGATGATGTCGATTGCTATTTACAAAAAGGTTATCGAATTGAGTTACCCTCAGATATGGATGATGAAAAATTACTATCACTTTGGAAAGAGTTATATGTAAAACTTATTTCTGAAGGTGATGAAGTTTAAAATCTTCATATATAGACTAAAATGAAATTAATATTATTAAAAGTGGTTCAAGTCACGAAAAGACACTCAATTGAGTGTCTTTTTTATCAAACTTTATTTTTTACCTTCATAATGACCTAATGCACCGCCACCTGGTAAGTCTCTAACTTTCCCTTTGAAGTACCATTTGATTCCTTCGCTCTCAAAATAGCTCGCAAACACACCATCATGTCTATAGAAATCATAAGTTTTATAAACCTGGCGATTTGAGTCCCAAGTATAAGTGAAACCATACTGATTGTTAGTTGATGAGTAGTTTGTTTCTAATTTAATTTCTTGTGCAATTGGTGCCACTTGTTTTGTATTCTCTACACCTTCTGTACTTGCCGATGCAGAACCAATTCCTCCCGTTAATACGATACCAGTTGCTAATGTTCCAACTACTAATTTCTTAAACATACTAATTCCCCCTTGATAGTTTTATAACTTACATATCAACTGTAACACAATTTACTTTAATGTTAATATATTACAACTGTAGAAATATTTATCTGTATTTTGGGAATATTAGGAATTTTATTTCTGGGCAGATAGAATTTTTGTTTTTTAACTTGGGAATACTTACATATAAAACCTCTTTTTAAAGGAGATACAAATGAATTTTCTAAACGAATTTATTTCCATTCATGATGTTCAAATCAGGCAAAACCCTATATACACACAAATACTCTCTGTATTAAATATAAATGAATTTCTTACACAGTGTCAGAGAAGTACATCCGTCCCCTATGCAGAAGCAACTCATTTGGCTTGCAGACAAGCAACAATGTATATCTTATATAAATTAGCATCGGCAATTGAAAATAAAGAATCTGCACTTAATACTATTCGCATTTGTGAAGGGTATGTATCTCAACAACATCACACTTGGATTCTTATAGAAGATGAGTTTTATGTCGATTTAACATTAGCTCAATTCTTCCCTAATCACTCTATTCCGAAGATATCTATCTTACCAGTACATACAGCACCCTACAAACATGTAAAACATTACTCATGGAACCATTGGGTTCAATTGCAACCAATAGAATAGCAAAACCATACAATCAGACAAATTGACAACCTAAAACAGCATCAAGCTCACATGCTATCGAATCTACTTCCTATCTGGTATAAGCTTAATTTACAACAGATATTAGGAGGTTTTTTGATATGTTAAAACAATATATAAACGAGTATTTAGAAGAAACTATATACAATAAAAATAGCGTGGCTCTTTTATTTAGTGGAGGAATGGATAGTTTATCTCTTTTGTTATCCTGCTTAGAAATTGGCATCCGTCCAACTCTTTATACGTTCTATCTAAAAAACTACATTTCTTCAGATATAGAATGTAGCAGAAGAATAGCAGATATTTTTAATTTAAAATTAACTGAGATTCCAATTGAAGATGTATCAGTTACTCAGTTAGAAGCAGACGTTAGATATATCATTGAAACATTTAATGTTAAAAAGAAAACAGCCATACAATGTATTTATCCTTTTCTATACACTGCTCCTCAGATTAAAGAAAAATATGTATTAACTGGAATTTGCGCTGACCTACTATATGGAACACCTCGTAGCATGGCAAAACACGCTAAAGATTTATCACAATTCAATGAGATTAGAGATAAGCGAATGAAAGACGATTCCACTTCTTCTTATAAACAAATCAAACAACTGCTAAAAATGCATGATAAAGAACTTATCGCCCCCTATAAAGAGTGTATTCCTCTTAAGAACTATTTACGAGGAATGACATTTAAAGAGATGAATTCGCCTAAGCAAAAACTTCCTGCCTATCTCTCCTATCAAGAGGACATTGAAAAATACAACCTCTATCGAAGAAATGAAAGTTATCAGATAGCATCAAGGATTCGGGAATGGCACGATTCTTTATTAACTACCCATCTTAATAGTAACAATCAATTCAAAACCATCGTATCTCTCTACAACTATCTATACAAAGAAATTCATGGAGATTCTAAATGAATCTCTATTTTTATCATCAACTATTGTAAAAATATGTCGAAAATAGTATTTTTCGGAATAAATACGAACATTAGTTCTTGTTTTTTTTACGCTTCTATTGTATATTAGTGTTGGGAAAGAATTTCCTCAGATGTTTAACTTTTAAAAGTTATGAACATAACGATAAGTATTACACTGAGAAATGTATGTATTACGTCCTCCCTATTTTTGAATCTTTTTATGAGATAGAAAAATAGAGTCGTCATCTTTTTAATATGGCGTGAATTTTGGAGGTCTCCTCCCTTCTATCAACTTTGGTGTTATTTATTTTTATGCACTTTTAAAAATATAAACCCCGAACATTCTGCAAGAAAATACATTTATTTAGTATTTTTATTCACTCGATATTAAAATATTATCTTCCCTACTATCTCGTAATATGAAAAGAGATTTTTTATGGACTTACAATTCTAAACAAAGGTTTTGTTTCAAATAGAAGAATTCTATAACCTGAGGAGGTTTAAACATGAAGAAGGATATTGAAATTAAACGTCAAGAGAAATTACGAAAAAAGCTCCTCTCTCTTCCTGACTGTGCAGTGGACTTCATTTATTCATTAGAAACATCAAAAGAATTAAACACTCGTATCGAATATGCTAAAGACCTGAATCTGTTTTTTGATTTTCTTCTGCTCGACAACAAAGTTTCAGCAAGCCATACCAGGGATATTACAACAGTAGATTTAGATTCTTTACGAGATAGAGATATTATTGATTTTATGGATTACTTAACACATTATTCAAAAACCTTTTTTACTTCAAAAGGTAAAGAAACCACACAAGAATTCACGAATACATCCAGTGGGAAATCAAGAAAACTTGCTACTTTACATAAGTTTTTTGGGTATTTATTTAAGCAAAAGCGATTATCCAAAGATGTAACAGCAGGTATTGAAATGAAAGTACCAACGAAAGCGAAAATCAAAAATAGATTGAGTCCTCAAGATATAGAGAGATTCTTCCAGACGATTTTGGAAGATGTACAGATTGAAAACACAAGAAAAGAAAGCTTTCATAAAAAGGTTAAATTTAGAGATTACATTATGGTATTAACTATGGCTTATACGGGTATTCGAGTATCCGAATTGGTTCAGTTGGATATAGATGATGTATATATAGAAAAGCAGATGCTCGTGGTCATAAGAAAAGGTGGAGATGAACAAGCTATTCCAATGCCAGGAAGGATTCTTGATGATTTAACAGCTTATCTTGTAGAGAGAAAGAAATTAACCGATGTAAAAAAAGAAGATGCAAAGGCCCTATTTGTTTCTCTACATAAAAAACGGATGAATGAAAGAACCGTTCGTTTAATGTTGGAGAAATATAGAGTTCGTAGTGGTTTAGATATAAAGATAACACCACACGTTTTTAGACGTACATTTGGAACAAATCATTACAATACCTATCAGGATATGTATTTGACGGCACAGGTGTTAGGACACGGGTCCGCGGAAACAACGAGAAGATTTTATGCCGACCCTTCTCAAGAACGTGTCTCTGAGTCAATGAAACAGTTTGATTACGAATATGAAAACAAGGAAAAAACAGGCGAGTCCATTCAACTCTCAAAATTAGAACAACTTGCAAATAAGTTGGGGATGGATGTTAAGGATTTAATGGCTGAATTGAAATAAGCAGAGAATTATCTCTGCTTTTCTTTTTAATAACATATAGTTTAAATTCAACAATGTACTCATATGATACGCAAAACGTTATTTCAATAACAATTAGTTTTTCTATTAGTACCATTGATAATTACATCGTTTATGCTTTAACACTTTAATAACAGTAAGTTCTTTATATATTGGGTATCGACTGGTTTGATGTTA
>NZ_JAKUFQ010000130.1:0-13751 GCF_022663475.1 Bacillus cereus group sp. BfR-BA-01382 | reverse complement strand
GTAATCTTATTCCAAAACAAAGGAAATACAGTTACAGATAAAGCGATGACGAATATTGATACTGCAACAAATCAGTATAAAGTAGTAGACCCAAGCACTGGTAAATAATTTAACATTATATTTTAAAAACTATAGATATTATATCTATAGTTTTTTTATTATAAAAAATTATTTATAAAGATTAGTAGAGTATAAATATAAAATAAAATATTATAAAAAATTATATTATATAACATAAACTTTTTAATCAAATAAGGGAGGTTCGTACATGATGAATATTTTAAGACGAATAAGAGGATTCGTTTCCATTGAAGCAGTTGTAAGTATGTCTGCAATTTTAATCGTTGTATTTTTAGGGATAGGATTTATTAGTTATATGTATCCAAAACTAACATTGGAAAAAGAAGTACATCTTCTTGCACAGAAAGCAAAAGTGCAGGGGGGACTAACAAATCAGCAATCAGAACCGATTAATAGTGATTTAGAAATATTCTATAAGAAAATGCAAGAAAAGGGATATAAACGGGAGGATGTAAAGGTAATAGCTAAAACATATACAGGTGGATTAAATTGTATTGGTGTTACGCCTATTAATGGAGAAGGCTTGAATTACATAAAAAAAGATAGCAAAGACCCTATTGAAATTACTGTTACATTACCTGCGAATAAACAAGGGCTGTTAGGAGCATTTGCATTTTTTAATTATAAAGATAAATCAAGTAATGTTTACATTTTTAAAGAAACTGTAATGTCAGAGAGGTGGTAACAATTGAAGAAGATATGTAATCTCATTAAGAATAAAAAAGGTGTGACTTCCGTATATGTCATCCTTATTATTTCCGTATTATTACCATTAATTATGTTTCTATCTATAGATGTACCACATTACTTAGATTCAAGTAGAAAAATTAAAAATACTTTGGATAATGCAAGCTCATCTGCTATTACACTTTTAAATGACCAAAAAATATCAGAAGGTGTATTAGAAGTAGATAAGCAGGTTGCAGATGCTATGATAAAGAGAATTATAAAAAATGACTTATCTTTAGATGACAATTATATGCCTTTAAAAGGGAGTATTGTTTCTAAAAAGCCAAATATAAAAACATATGTTGTTAACAATCCAAAGGGAATTGAGACAGTTCAAACACCAATTGATAACGTAAAAATAAATAAAACAAGTGTAATTATTTATGCTGAAATACCTGTAAAAGGATTGTTCTTCACGTTTAATGAAGTGACAATGAGAAAGGTAGCAGTCAGTCAAGCTCAGTTCTAAGTTTTGTTGACTATAGTTTTTATAAAAAATATAATTGTAATGAATAAGGTACCGTATGATGCGGTACTTTTTTATTTATGGAGGTGTAAAATAGAAATGATTTTTATAGTGATTGGATTATTGGGGATGTTAGTTGGAGCTTGCATGTTATGGAGTGTAAGTAAAGTATATGAAAAATATAGTTTTAATAAAAAAGAATATGTAATGAGTGCAATTTTAAATGGTCTCTTTTATGTGCTTATCTATATGAAGTTTGGATTCATTTCTTATGCATGGCTGTTAATGATTTTATCTATTATTCTTACAGCATTATTCGTGATAGATTTCAAGTATCAAGATTTGCCTGATGGATTAAATGTAGTGGTATTCCTGTTAAGTATTGTTTATCTTGTAGTATGGAGGATAGATACCCCTATTCCTTATGTAATAACAGCTATATCTCTGTTTGTAGGGTTTTTACTCTTGGCGCTATTAACAGGTGCTTTAGGTGGAGGAGATATTAAGTTTATGGGAGCTATTGGATTGTTCTTTCATTATAATCAAATCCCTCAACTATTGATGTATGCATTCTTTACAGCATCTATATTCGCTATAGGGTTAATGATTTTTAAGAAAAGTAAAAAAGATGATATGTTTGCATTTGGACCATTCCTTATTATTGGTGTACTTGCAACGTTACTTGTATAAGTAGTCTATATGACTGCTTTTTTATTTTAATTGTTTTTTTTATAAATGGAATTTTAAAATGTTTTGTATATAGGTTTATGTTTCGGAGGGGTTTTTGTTGCTTTTTCTTTCTTTTGTTTTATAGTGTTTGTTATTCTTAATATAAGAGTATCTTGGCGATTACACTTTTAAAAGTGGTCTTTTTGACTACTTTTTATTTTTTTATAAAGGAGTCTTAAAAATCTTTTGATATATAAGTATTAAGAAAGGATATGTTTTGTATTGAGTGTTTTTAAACTTTTCTGTTTAGTCTGTTATACTTATTAATAATAGGCATTTAATGGATTTTTATGTTTGATAAGCAAGTTGACGGTAATTTTACATAATCAAAGACATATGAGGAGATGATGTATAAATGAATGGGTCATTTAAGGTGGTAGATATTTTAACAAAAAGAGTAATAAAAGTGTATTCCTATGCCACTATAACAGATAAAGAGAAAAAGAAATTAAGAGAGAACAATAACATTCTTATGTTTTGTTGTTGTGGGAAAGAGGATATAGAACAAAAAATCAGTTCAGATTTAAAAATATATAATGCCGTAAATAGGGCAGTTCATGATATAGACTGTTATAAACATCATGATTATCAACCAATTGATTATAAAAGTGGTTGGGGAGAAGAGATGCAAGATGGTAAAATAGTTTACACTGCAAATCTTGGTGGTTTAATTCCAGAGAATAAAAAGGAAACAATTCTTGTAGATGATAGGATTGGTACTACATCTAATATGGGAAATAATGCTTCAACACAAAAAGTTGAAGGTAAAGTAACAATAAGAGGGTTTTGTACAAGATTAAATCTGATGACTTGGAAGAAATACAGATATTTTCAAGCAAAAGAAAAAGTGAGTATAGAAGAGTTTGGGAAAAAGATATTTACAATGAGTAGTAAAATACAGATATCAAGTAAAAAGCAATTTTTAGGTGATTTATGGTTTAAGAAATCAAAAGTAAAAACATTGCATCCTAAAAAGGATAGCTTGTTCATCTATATGAATTATATAGATTATGAAGAGAAAGAATATGGAGTTAAGATTCAATGTGTAGACAATTTTGGCCAAAAACATTTTTTCTTTGTAGAAAAGGATGTTCTTGACGACAAATTAAAAAATGAACGAGTTATAAACGGAACTATGATTATTAGTGGATTCGTGTATCGTAAAAAACTAAACTCGGAGGTATTATACTTGGGGGAATTTAGTTTATTTAAAGTAAATAAGTATGGTTTGTTTTCAGAAAGTAGCCATGAAATAGAAGTATATGAAGAAATGACTAATAAAGGTATTCCATTTTACAAGCCATTTGAGGGGTTATTGGAGTTTAATGATTACAAAGCGGATTTTATTATTGATTCTACTAAAAAAATTGTAGGAGAAGTGTTTGGGGTAAATACAGAGGAGTATCTAATAGATAGAGAGAAAAAAATACAGCTTATGAATAATTTAAAAGATACATATGATTTTTGGTATTGGGATGCATATGCAGGGAAATCAATGCCACGGATTCCAGATGAATGGAGTAAATAGTAGTATTCTATAAATACATGCATATATTTATGATTGCTGAAGTTGAATTTGAAATATAAAAAGTTGCCATTAAAAGGGCAACTTACATGATTTTTCCGTCAAGAAGGCAACTTACATAAATAGTAAAAATTATTTATGTTATGCAATAAGTGTTTATATTATAAGAGGAAGTTGAAAATAAAGAATTGAATGATATGATTGTTTTATAAAATGAAAATAACCGCCCTACCAGTGAGCGGTTATTTTTCTAAGGCATCCGCAACTACCTTAGAAATCCTTTCTCTTCCTTAGAGAAACTGAAGTGACCCTATGGACTCTTTTCATTTTTATTATAACATGTTTGTTATAATAGAAATACAGATAGATTCATTTTAAAGTGTTTTTTGAAAGTAGGTAATATTTATGAGTCCAGTATATGCTTCTTTTTTTGTATCTATTTATGTGGGAGTAGGTATGTTGTTTATGCATTACCTTTTAAAGAAAGCGTATCATGCACAGGAAATAGAGAATGATGTGAATGAAGAAGAAAATATGTACTTAGGATTGGCAAAGATGTTTGAGAACATACAATCAATAGCAGGACATAGATTTGCAAGTATGGTATATGCAATAGGTGGCTTAATAGGGTTTCCTTTATTCATTATTTTTGTAGTTGTTGAAATGTTAATTGGTCTGCTTTCTATTTTCGAAAAAATATTTTTATCAGATATTGATAATGACAAAGAAGAAGATGAAATACACGATAAAAAGATGTAAATCAGATTAGAAGTGAATGACAAGCTCATTCGCTTCTTTTTTATTTGTAAAATAAAATTTACTAAAATATTGAAGTGGGAACAAATATGTAGTAGAATGACAATATTAATTGACTATAGTTAATGGGAAATTAACGTTTAAGATGGGAACTATAACTTTGAAATCCATGAAAACAGAAGCGATTTTACAAGAAGACGGATTCAGTAGATAATGCATTTCAACTTGCAAAACAAAGATATGAAGATGCTGAGAGGAACAGAGCTGAAAAACTACATGCATACCGTTTAGCAGATGATGAAGTGAAAATGGCATTTAGGCAGTTGGAATTACTCTGTCCTCATGAAAATATGAAAGGTATCTTCTTCAAGGAATGTGCAGACTGTAGTTATAGTAAATTTCTTTTTTAATGAATGATAGGAGAAGTGGAGTGGATAAATATGTATTTATCAGGAATGAGAAAGAAGATAACAGACCTATTAAAAATGGCAAAGGATAAATATGAGGGGGAACTTGTGCTTCTACCTTTAGGATGTGTAGAAAAAGAAATGCCTATGGATAGATATTTAATTGCCCAGGTGTTTGAAGTAAACATTGTAGAGAATTATGTAGAAATTGTCTATGATTTTGACGGATGTACAGAGTTATCTGAAGTCTTAACTGTAGAACAGTTTGATAAGCATGTAGAATTATTGGAATTAAATAATTCACTTCGAGAAATAGCTTTACGTTTACTGTTCGGAATAAAGATAGACATAAATGCATGTACGAATGATTACATTGTGGAATTCAGAGAGTCAAGATTAATAGATGAAACGCCACTGAATTATCTAATAAATAAAGGATACTACGTTCGAAAATCTATGTTAGAAAAAGATACTTATCATATTTCAAAAACGAAAAGAAAGGGGATATAAGCAATGAATAAAAGAATGAAACGTAAAACAGCGAAACGAGTAAACACGCAACGTCATGAAAAATTGTTGTCTATAATTCAAGAAATATTCACAGTAGATACGAAACTGTTTTTAAACGGATATTTTGTTTTTGATATGGGGCTCCGTTCGGTATGCCATTTCACTTTAAAAGAAACTCCTAATTGGATATATGCGATTTGGTTACTTCAGAATGATTCTTATGTTGTGTTTGGTGAACATAAGAAGTTAATTGATAAGTTTAAGCCAAGCAGAACCTATGTAAGTTTTGATAATCATGTGGGTGATTTTTTAAATCAAGTTAAAAATATTGAAGAGAATCCTAAATTGTATTTTGTAGATTCTTTGACATATGGAGATGTATTGAAGAATTTTAAAAATGATAAAGAAGGTCAGGAAAAGTTTGCACATGAGAAATATGAAGAATTCATGAAAGAGGAAGAAATTCATAAAGGTAACGTTGAGGCTGATAAAAAGTATGCGTTTGATTTCTTTAAAAAACTGCCAAATAAGTTCAAAGAAATCGTTGCAATTGGTGTTGTTGATAGAAACGAAAAGGGAATAAGTTGTTATCCAAGATATGATATTGGGATTGTTGTAAATCCTAACATGACTGATGAAGAATTTGATGCATTTTATGATGAAGTAGACAAGTTTATTGCAGATTCTGTTTATTCGAAAGAAAGAAAAACACATGAGCATCAATTTGATTTATATGGATGTTACGATGATTTGAAAGATGTTAAACAAGCTGATTATAAATTTTATAAAACTAAGTATGAGGGGGGATGAAG
Source organism: Bacillus cereus group sp. BfR-BA-01382 (assembly GCF_022663475.1). Classification (NCBI taxonomy): domain Bacteria; kingdom Bacillati; phylum Bacillota; class Bacilli; order Caryophanales; family Bacillaceae; genus Bacillus; species Bacillus cereus group sp. BfR-BA-01382. Next base: position 7,736 of record NZ_JAKUFQ010000130.1, on the reverse strand, counting down.
GTAATTATGAAATTAAATAATGGAAGTACATTAAATGTGTCAGGAGACTGTGGATATGAAAGAAGTATTAGATGTATTAAAGAAGAAAGAAGCTGAAATAAAAGAATCAATTGATTCCTGCAAAACTGTTGGTGTTAAAAGTTTTTTTGAAGGTGAAATGAAAGGTATCCAAAAAGCAATTAAGGTCATTGAAGAATTTTTAGAAAAAGAAATAAAATTCGAAGCTGAAAAGATAGAAGAGGGACCATATGGTGGAACATCTACCATAATGAGTACATTACCTGTAGGAACGAAATTTCATGTGTGTAATGGTCACTGGAATGGAGAAATTGGTGAGGAAAATGGTATGAAATATGTATTTTGTCATGGTGAAGCAGTTATGAATCTCTCAAGAGAACCTGATTGGATGTTGGACATTAATATAAAAAGAATCTTTAGAAATAAAAATGAAATTGAAGAAGAGCTAAAAGAAAAAAGGAAAGAATTAAGTCAATTGCGTTTAAAAGTATCACCATTAAATAGACAAGTTTATTTAATGGAATGTGCAATAGGTGAATTGGAAGAAGAGAAAATGAAGTTTATTAATTTATGATTTTGAATTTTAAACAGAAATGATGGGTTTTGAATGCAATTAGTAATTCATTTGAAGCATGATGGATTTTCGGTAATTGATTCTGATGATAATGAAACAATGATGCAAGTTTTTAATGCATTCAAGAAGTTAATTTTAATAGAAAAGGTAATTATGTTTCTGCTAATGTGGTTATTTCTTATAATGAAATCAAATTTGTAGAGCTTAATGGGATTTAAAAAACCTTTATCTGGGAGAGAAGGAGAATGCGAAATGAAAACCAGAGAGTTGCATATTTTAATTGCGGAGCAGGTAATGGGATGGAAAGTAGAGACTGCACCTGATGGAACTGAATTTTTTGATACAGGTATTTTCTGTGGGGGAAGAGATATAGACGATGTTGGAATCCTTGAAAAAGATAATCTAAATGTATTTAAACCAACTAAGAAGCTACAGGATGCCTGGTTAGTAATTGAGAAAATGCGAAAGGATTATCATTTCAACTTCTCGTTAACTACACCAGAAGAAGGTTCTTTAAAAACAAAATGCTATTTTCAATTAGGTGACATTGAAGTGAGTGCTGTCTGTGAAACTGTACAAATGGCTATCTGTAAGTCTGCACTGTTGGCAATTAATGCCTTAACAAAATCAGTATTGAATGGAAAAGAGGAATGAAAGATGGAAGAACAAAAGGAGTTAGTCGCTATAAATGAAGATGATAAGGCAATTGCTTTAAAAGGATTAGAAGATTTATATTTTTCAGCAAAACAAATGCACGAATGGTTATCAAAAGACAAGTTAACGGAAGAAGCAAAAGGGCTGTTTATCTCTTTATCCGAAAGTTATATCACAGATGTAGCAAAAGCAACAAACTATGAATCTGATTTAGCAAAGGAAAGAGAGAGACGAAGTGCTGACCTTAGAAATGCAAATTTACGTATTAGAGAATTAAAACAACAGATGGCTGAAATGAAGCCTGTTGATGGTTTGAAAGAGCAACTTCATTCATTAACCAATACAATTAAAGACTGGTGGAGAGAACTTGGATTTAATTATATTTCTGAAATGACTTTCACTGATTATGGTGGATTAAATGTGAAGTTTGCTTTTAGTTTGAATCGTCGTAGCAGAAGAAAAAAAGAAGCCGTAGATAAGATACAGCAACTACGTGATAAAGGATTCGTTCTTATGAAGGAAGGTAACGAATTGCAATTAGCGGATAATGATACGAATAAGAAATTACTAATAAACTTGTTAGAAGAAAGGTTCCCAAGTATACAAATAGAACGAATAGAGGCTTCTTTCGAAAGAGATAATCAAGAATCTTATATCGAATCAGTTAAAGCATATATTGGAGAGTTACATGAAATTTAACAGAAAATGAACATATTAAATAAGTGAAATAGAGGAATGAAAGATGGAATCAAATCTTATTACATTTAGTCTACTGCTAAAAGAACTTGAATTTGGAATTGATTTAGGGTGTGTAATAGATGCACCAGATGGTAAAGACGTGATTGTAAGAGAAATATCAAGTGTCAAATATACAACTGATAATCAAGTCGAAATACGAATCGTAGGTGAATATCTCTGGAATAGAAAGCATAAGTAGAAAGAAGGAAAATATATGGATTTAATAAATGAATTTAAAAATACATTCAAAATGAAAGTAGATTGGGAGAATGATGGCGTATATGCATTATCTAATGAATGTATTTGTCTTATGTATATTGAACCTCATGAAGGAACGGACTGGAAATATCTAATAAGAATCGACTACCGAAAAACTTTTGAAAGATGGTCTGCCACATGGTATGAACATGAAATTGCAGATATTACAGATGAAAATAAAGTTAAAGATTTAATGCACGATATAAAGATTATTATCGAATATGAAAATAAAGTTGTTGCAAAAATTTCTAACGATAAGGAAGGTAATGATTTTTATTATGAATTAAATGAAGCGGTCTTAGAAGAAATGCCATTGACTATTTAAGAATAATGAGGTTATCTTCATAACCTTGCTGAAGCGGAGGGGGGATAGAATGGAGAAAGAAACAATGAGGTTTCATGCTGAAGATGTCTTATATAAAGTGGAGAAAAAGAAAGATAAATATTTTCAAATCTATAAATGTAAGAGTGGGATAAAAGAGCCCATCACTCATAGAGAAAGCTTTAGAAGTGCTTGTAAGGTAGCTAAACTATTAGCGGATACATATACTGAAGGCTATGAATCAGGTAAAGATTATGGAATATCAGTTTATGGTTGGGGTATTACGGGCGGTTCTTAAAAGAAGTGGTTTACTAAATATTGTTTGAATAGGAGCGAGTATAAGATGTGCAAATTTAATAAAGCGTGGATTGGTATTTGTAAGGAAAAGAACGAAGAAGGACAAACATACTGTAAGGAACATAAAGAAATGACTTGTTCTGTTTGTGGAGAGCAAGCTACGCATGATTGTGCTGAAACAAACCAATTTGTATGTGGAACTAACCTCTGTGATAAAGAAGAGTGTAAACTGCAACATTTTTATCAAGCACATGGGTATGCGTTTTTCTCAATTATTGGGTTGGAAGAGAAACTAAATCTATTACCATTCAAAATTGTGGTTTCTAAAGTGAACTATGGGTCAGGGGAATTAGAACAGTGGATGAATGAAAAATATAAAGATAGACTGGAAGTATTACTTATGACATTTGGAGAAAATAATCAAATTTCATTCCATCGAGCAAGCTTTATGCAATCTATTAAGAAAAAAGAGGATATCCAACAACTCTTTAAGCATTCTTTCTATGAAAACGAAGTCAATCAAAAAGGTGTCTACTATTCTTCTGAAGCTATTCTTTTGGAACAGAAATATGAATCTTTTGATATGAATCAATTAGAAAGGGTTATTTAATTTGAAAATTAATCTAAGAAAGGGATGTGCTAAATGGAAACTAAAAAGTTAAATGCATCGGAAAGAGAACAACTAAGCTTTCAAGTAGGATTTATTATGGCGGCCATTGATTATAATATGGTGAATTGTGACGTAGTAGAAGGATTTGAAACAATTTGCAAGGAGATTATATTAGATAAGGGGTTTATTCAAAAGGGAATGCAACACTATGCAACAGAAAGCAATTTGATTATTGGTCATGAAGACATGCAGAATATTTTAAATGAATATGAAATGAAGGAATGACAGGCATTTTCTAAGGAAGATGCTTTTTTTATTTTATTTTAAGTAAAATAAAATTTACAAATTAATAATCATGTCATATACTATAGTTAATGAAAAAATATTATTAAAGAAACTTAACGACATTACAAGGGAGTTGAATAAGGTGAGAGACTTGTTTTTAGTTGAAGTGAAACATGATGAATTTATGTTTAACGGCAAAGAATTTCAGTTAATGAAAGAAAATGCTATTTCCAATGACCAATATCTTGCATATGTAGAAAATACAGAAGACATCAAGGCACTATTAGTAGAGCATCAACCTCATTATTATTATGAGCTTCCTAATAATCCACTACCAGGTGATTCTGAATGTCAGTCTCAAATTTGTTCAGTTATAAACATTTCAGATGATGGTGGTAGCCCGCTATTACAAAGTTTTAGTCAATTAGATAGTTTTCTATCTAAAGTTTCACAAGGAAAAAGTGCAGTTATTAAAATGCGTTAATTCGAGGAGGAGTAATTATGGTAGTAGTAACAGACAGATGGATTGAAAATGGTGAAAAGGTTGTTTTGTTAGAACCTGTTTCAGTAATGAAAGAAGATACGTTTGAACATGCAGTTGCATTTGCAAATAGAAAAAAAGATGTAGATACGTTTTGTTTACGATTAAACGAAGGGACTCTAATTTTCAAAAGTGACGTTACGATTGAAACTTTAAGAGAATTATATAGTGACCTGAATCGAAAAGATGAATTGATTCAGCAAGGATGGGAACTGTTGGATGTTAAATTCAACGTATATCTATTTGGTAATGAAAATGGTATTGAACATCCAGTACAATCAATGAGCGAAACAACAGCTTGGTTACAATTATATAGTGAATTACAAGAAAGAATTTTTGAGACATGTGAAACAGATTGTATTGTATCAGTTGCCTAAAAAAACTAATTTTCGAGGTGAGAGTATGCGTAGCAGAGAACGAAAAATAGAAGAATTTAGAGAAGGTATTGAGAAATTCGAGAAGTCACCCCGTAATGCAGATGATTACATGGGGTTAATGCTAAGTATCCGCAAAGCTTCAAGTTTTGGGGATGGACTGGTGTATTCAGCACTTAGAAAAGAAATAGAAGAAGTTTTAAAGAATATGAGGGGTCACGATTTTAATCATGAGAAAGGATGAGGAACTTGAAAGAAGGCATTATTTATAAAGTTTTATCGGCAAAAAAAGTAGATGTATATCATTATCACGGTTCTTGGTTCGAGTATACATGGAAATTAAAGTTGATGGATGATAATGGGGAAATTATTGAATGTAAAGAAGATACATGGGACGATTTCAAAAGTTTAGATGGCAAAAATATTCTTAAGAAAAAGTCATGTTCCGTGTTTGGTGTAGCAACAATAGAATCCAACGAATAAAAAAACGTCTGTAAAAGGAATGAAGATGGGATGAAGGTCGAACAAGTCGCTGAAATTATAGATGCAAATGCAAGAATGGCATATAAACATGCTTATAGTGGTGGAACTCATAAGTCAGAAGAACAGAGAAAGAGAATGGAGCAGGTAGAGGTTAATGACTTAGTTACTGTGACTTTATCCAGTCATGTTTCTGCTATCAATCGGGTGGGGTATTTACGAAAAAGATTTCAGGATAAACAAAAGAATGAATGTTATTTAATTGAGCGTTTAAATGGTGAAGTTGCTGAATGGTCGGATTGTAAATTGATTAAAGTATATGAATCATATGTTTTTTAATTAATGATAAAAGGTGGTATTTATGATGATAAAAAAATACGGTTTCAACTGGAAAGAAATCACTGTGCCTGAAATTAAAAATCATTTGGGTAAAAAAGATTTAATGTGTTTGACGGAAGACGATTGCTTTTTTATAGAAACAACAGATGTTGCACCCGATTATATTCGATTTGACATGTTATTACATGGTAAGTGGTATATAAAAATTGCTTGTAAAAAAGAAGATGTTGAATCCGAGGGGTTCGAAAATGAATGATTTGGTAACAAAATACTTATCAAAGATGGGTTTAACGGGAACGGAAGTTTTTAGTCAGTCGGAATCAAATCAATTAATGAATAAACATGTGATTGGGTTATATAGGGGGCATGTATCATTGACAGAAGATAAGGATTTTACAGCCCATGAAATTGCGGAAAAGCTTTCTTTCATAGAAGATGAATGGATAAGAAAGTTTGATGAAGCTTGGGATGAAGTATTTAGTGAGTAATTAATAGAAAATGTTTTATTTTAGTAGATTTTGAATTTTAGCAAGAAATGGAGAGATAAAAATGGGTAATACGTATGAATTATTAGCAGTTCGTTATCGTGAAAAAGAAGAGGATGGAATAATGAGACGTGAGTTCATCCCTGATGAAAAGGTTGAAGCAGAAGCATTTGAAAAAGATTTAAAAGAAAAAGGGTATGCGTTTGTGGAACTGACAACTGTAGTGGCAAGAAGAAGTTAAAACCAAATAAAATTGTTATTTGATAGAAATGGGGAATGAGTCATGGAAACATTAGATGCACCAATTTATGAGGTTAGTAAAGAGAGTGATTGGTATAAGTCAGCAATAAAAAGAAAATATGATATAAATCATTTTTTTAAGTCTTTTAAAGAAAAATATGGAACAAATAAAGGATTCGTGTTTTATCATTCAGATTTCTTTGGGGTTCGAATGGGGACTGAAGCTTATGAATTGTTTAAAGATGCAGTTTTGAAAAATCCAAAAGAAAAAGATTTTTATCCATTTAAGAAACGTTCAAAATATTATAAAGAAATCAAAGCACTTATTGAACAAATTGAAGACATTTGTCCTTTTAAAGCTCATGATGTTTTTGGGACGAATAACTTTTCTGGCAGTCAGTGGGTAGGAGATAGATGGTTCTTCGGAGTTAATAATGAGGAATATGTAAAGAGCACTGAAGTTATTCCAGTTGATTTCAAAGAGTATTTGAAGGCAGTAATGGAGACGTTAGATTAATTAGAGTAGTATTATGGATTATAAATTTTAATGAAAATTTTGAAAAAAATATTTAGCAAAGAGGGATTTGAAATGGAAGAAAAATTACAAGGAGAACAATTGTATTGGAATATGAATGGAAATTTTGGAGCGTGGACTTCAATTTTAAAATTAATTAAAGAAAATAAGGTGGAGTCTTTAGATGACTTATATCATCTGGGAATAATGCAATTGGAACATCTTCATGAAAAAATGAAAGAAATTGAACCAAGTAGTTTAGAAGACTAATTAGATATTTAATTTCATAGAAACGTAGGGATGAAAATGGAACTTCATTATTGGGAAAAACAGCTAATTTTATATACAAAAGGACATTATAAACGCATTGATTACAAAAAAGATATACAGTTGTTTACAGCTAAATTGTATGCTTTGAGTTTAGAGGATGTAGGTTTCAAAAGTGTTTTGCATATGGTATTAGATGTATACGAAACGTTGTGTGATAACGGGTATATCAGTTTCAATTTTAAAACGTTTATTTCTACTCTTTTAAGGGAATCTGCTTTTAAAAGCGAAGACCATAAGATTGATGAGTATGATATTTTACATAAATTATTAGCGGAAATTCAAAATATTCCTGTCTTGAGCAAAGGGTTAGATTTGGGGGAAGCTGACGCTAAATTGTTAGAGGAAATAATGACAGATATTTGTAGGAAAGTAGGTAATTAAGTTGGATAGAGAACGTTGGGTTATTAAAACGAATAAAGGACGATATGTAGGAATTCCTTTTATTTTAAGTAGTGGGCTTAAAAGTTTTTTAGATGAAAAACCAGTTTGGAATAAAACGAGAACCTATCATACACGAGCAGAAGCAGAAGCAGAAGCAGGTTTAGCGAAATATCTATCGCCAGCAAATAATCATTATGTCGATAAATACTCTTTTGAAGAAGGGGAAAAGTTAGATGGTGTGGAGAGAGTGTTTGTTTAAATTAAACAAAAATGTATTTTAATGCAATTTAAATTTT
>NZ_JAKUFQ010000129.1:0-13952 GCF_022663475.1 Bacillus cereus group sp. BfR-BA-01382 | reverse complement strand
AATTTATTAATAAAAAGTTCTAACTACTATACACATAAAATACTACTAGATAAATTACATATACGTGTTAAATGTCTTCTTTAGTAGAGTTATCACAACAAAGAGATTTACATACTATAACAAATTAATAGTCCTTTACAAGAAGATGAATTACTGTTGCTTTAGGAAATTAATAGTTATAAACTTATAGGCAAAGTCGAGATCCTCGCTATAAGTTTGTAAAAATAGAGTATAAATTTATTATACTTTATTAAATTTTTTATACATGAATAGGAGTGATATTTATGCAACTAAAAAATGTAACACCTATGGGATTAAATGATGAGGTATTCAAAACAATTATTAATAAAACTGAAAATACATTTCCATCATTTTTTTTCATTAATCCGTCAGGTAATGTTGTCATACCAAAATATTTGAACAAGGATATTTGTATGTATGCAGTTTTCGGTGAAACAATGGTTATAATTGATAATGAAATTGAGATATTAAGGCATCAACAAATATTGTATTTTAATGCTGAGGTGTACATTGAATTGAGAAATAATACAACTGAGAATGTAATTGTATATATTGATGGTGTAAATAAGTAATTATTGATTAGAATTATTATAAATATTTGTGAAATACTTCACAAAAAATACACAATAAAAAATAATCATTTCATGTATAGTAGGAGTAGTTGAAAATTTCATATCATTATTTGTGAAATACTTCACATGATTTAAGACTTTACTTAATAGGCAAGATGAAAACAATAAGTTACAACATTTTAAATCTATTTTTATAGTGATCTGGAGGCTTTAATATGACAAACAAGACAGATGAAAAAGAAGTACAAGCAATGGTCAACGTAGTAATTAAAGATGAAAATGATGTACAAGAAGTTATTAATACTTTAGTTGAAAATGGAAAAGAAGCACTAAAAGCATTGGAATCTTATACGCAAGAGCAAGTAGATCATATTGTTCATGAAATGGCACTATCTGGATTAGATCAACATATGCCATTAGCAAAAATGGCGGTTGAGGAAACTGGTCGAGGTGTGTATGAGGATAAATGTACAAAGAACATATTTGCGACTGAATATATTTGGCATAGCATAAAAAAAGATAAGACTGTAGGAATTATTCATGAAGATCCACATGAAGAAGTCATCGAAATTGCCGAACCAGTAGGTGTAGTTGCTGGTGTGACACCAGTAACTAATCCTACTTCAACAACTATGTTTAAAGCAATTATTGCAATGAAAACACGAAATCCAATTATTTTCGCTTTTCATCCATCTGCTCAGCAATGCTCTGTTGCAGCGGCTAAAATTTTAAGAGATGCTGCAATTAAGGCAGGGGCACCGGAGAATTGCATTCAATGGATCGAAAAACCTTCTGTTGAGGCAACAAAAAGATTAATGAACCATGAGGGGGTTGCACTTGTTCTTGCAACCGGAGGTGCTGGAATGGTGAAATCAGCATATTCTACAGGGAAACCGGCCTTAGGAGTAGGGCCTGGGAATGTACCTTGTTATTTAGAGAAATCAGCACATGTAAAACGAGCTGTAAATGATTTAATTTTATCAAAAACATTTGATAATGGTATGATTTGTGCCTCTGAACAAGCAATCATTGTAGATAAAGAAATCTATAATAGTGTAAAAAAAGAAATGCAAGACAACAATTGTTATTTTGTTACCGAAGAAGAGAGAATAAAATTAGAGAAGCTTGTTATTAATGAAAATACTTGTGCAGTAAATAGTGATATCGTTGGGAAATCAGCACATTATATTGCATCATTAGTAGGCATTAAGGTACCAGAAGATACAAAAATACTTGTAGCTGAAATTAAGGGAGTGGGTGCAGAATATTCACTATCACGTGAAAAATTGAGCCCAGTATTAGCTTGTATCAAAGCAAATTCACGAGAAGAAGGATTTAAATTCTGTGAAGAAATGTTAAATTTAGGTGGCTTAGGGCATTCAGCGGTTATTCATTCTACAAATAAAGAAGTACAAAAACAATTTGGTTTAAGAATGAAAGCTTGTCGCCTTATTGTAAATTCACCGTCAGCACAAGGTGGGATTGGTGATATATATAACGCATTTATTCCATCTTTAACATTAGGTTGTGGATCATACGGTAAAAATTCTGTTTCTCAAAACGTAACAGCTACACATTTAATAAATGTAAAGCGTTTGGCGAATAGAAAAAATAATATGCAATGGTTCAAATTACCACCTAAGGTTTTTTTTGAAAAACATGCGACACAATATTTAGCTAAGATGCCAAACATTTCACGAGCATTCATTGTAACGGATCCAGGAATGGTAGAACTGGGATATGTTGATACAGTTACACATTACTTACAACAGCATTTAAATGATGTAAAAGTAGGTGTTTTCTCAGAGGTAGAACCAGATCCATCAGATGAAACAGTATTCAAGGGTGCTGAGATGATGAGAAGCTTCAAACCGGATGTAATTATTGCATTGGGCGGAGGTTCAGCAATGGATGCAGCAAAAGGAATGTGGCTATTTTATGAATATCCAGAAACAAAATTCTTTGGAATCAAACAAAAGTTTTTAGATATTAGAAAACGTACATGTAAATTTCCAACACTAGGGCAAAAAGCACAATTTGTTGCGATTCCAACAACATCAGGAACAGGGTCAGAAGTGACACCATTCGCGGTTATTACAGATAAAAAAAATAATATAAAATATCCACTTGCTGATTATGAATTAACACCAGATGTAGCGATTATTGATCCACAGTTTGTAATGACAGTGCCACCTCATGTAACAGCAGACACTGGAATGGATGTGTTAACACATGCAATTGAAGCATACGTGTCTATTATGGCAAATGACTATACAGATGGATTGGCCTTAAAAGCCATTGATCTAGTATTTAAATATTTACCGAGAGCATATAAAAATGGAAATGATGAAGAAGCACGTGAGAAAATGCATAATGCTTCTGCAATTGCAGGTATGGCTTTTGCAAATGCATTTCTGGGTATTAATCATAGTTTGGCGCATAAGCTTGGACCAGAATTTCACATTCCACATGGACGTGCTAACGCAATCTTAATGCCGCATGTAATTCGCTATAATGCTATTAAGCCAAGAAAACATGCATTGTTCCCAAAATATGAGCATTTTGTGGCAGATGAACGTTATGCATATATTGCAAGAACATTGGGATTGCCAGCAAGTACAGTAGAAGAAGGGGTAGAATCTCTGGTACAAGCAATTATAAGCCTTGGAAAAAAATTGAATATTAATATGAGTATTGCAGGACAAGGAGTAAAACAAGAAGCATTTGAAAATGTTGTGGATGTTTTATCGGAAAGAGCATTTGAAGATCAATGTACACCAGCAAATCCGAAACTTCCATTGATTTCAGAATTAAAAGAAGTATATAAACAAGCATATAAAGGTGTGTAATAAGTTAAGTAGGTATAACTTTTTTAGTTCATAGATTTTGTATTTGATAATTGTAAATATATTGTATATGGGTGTTAAGGGGAAATAAATATTATAAAGAGCTGTGTTCTAAATAGAGCATCTAACAAAAATGCTGCCTAGATGACCTGTATGTAGGTAAGACGGAATTGTACAAAAACTATGTCTAATTATAAGAAGTTAAATCAAGTAATTGAAAAAAAAGAAGAATTAATATCGCTTGTTAAGCAGTATGGATTCACTCATGAAAAGGTAATTTGTTATAGTAGAGAATTAGATTTATTACTAAATGATTTGATGAAATCTAATAGAAATAATAAGTAAATCAAATTTATATAAAAAAGCAATAAAATATAAATATTTAAGATATATTTAAAATAAAAAGCACTCCCCTATAAATAGGAGAGTGCTTTTTTATCTTAATTTCATCTATTTTAGGAGGGATTTTTTAAATGCTAAAAACTTATGCGTGATAAATCTCACAACATAAATGCACATATAATTTTACAATATAGTATGTAAGTTGATGGGAGGCTTTCTTTTTGATAAATCGTGATTATAATGAAAACCCATTTATTGTAATATGGGAGTTAACAAGAGCATGTGAACTAAAATGTCTACATTGTCGTGCTGAAGCTCAGCATTATCGCGATCCTTTTGAGTTAACATTAGAAGAAGGAAAAAAACTAATTGATGATATATATGAAATGGATAATCCGATGCTGGTTTTTACTGGCGGGGATCCATTAATGCGTTCGGATATATATGATATTGCTGAATACGCGGTGAAGAAAGGCATTCGGGTTTCCATGACACCCAGTGCTACTCCAAAGGTTACTAAAGAAGCGATTAAAAAAGCAAAAGATGTTGGGATTGCTAGATGGGCATTTAGTATAGATGGACCAACAGCTGAAGTACACGATCATTTTAGAGGAACAGAGGGGTCATTTAAATTAACAATGGATGCAATTGATCATTTAAATGAATTAAAAATCCCTATTCAAATTAATACAGTTGTTTCTAATTATAATTTGAGTGTACTTAAAGATATGGCAAATTTAGTAGAAGAATTAGGTTGTGTGTTGTGGAGTGTATTTTTCTTAGTCCCAACAGGACGTGGTAAAGAGAAAGATATGATTTCACCAATTCAACATGAAAGAGTGTTCCGATGGCTATATCAGCTTAGTAAAACTGTTTCTTTTGATATAAAAACCACAGCTGCTCAGCACTATAGACGCGTTGTTCTTCAAGAAAAAATGAAGGGAATTAAAAAGATAGATCAAATTATTCAATATAGAGATGTACTGATGGAAGGAATGACGGACGGATTTAATGAATTTGGACGCGCTCCAAAAGGAGTAAATGATGGAAATGGAGTTGTATTTATTTCTCATATTGGAGATGTATACCCAAGTGGGCTATTGCCGATTAAAACCGGGAATATTAAATTAACACCGATAGCTGAAATTTATCGAAACTCTCCTGTTTTTCAAAGTCTTCGTAATCCAGACAATTATAAAGGCAAATGCGGTGTTTGTGAGTTTCGATATGTTTGTGGGGGATCTCGTTCTAGGGCATTTGCGATGACGGGGGATTACATGGAAAGCGAACCTTTTTGTGTATATGTTCCAAGAGCATTGCAAAAAAAGTGTAAGAATTGAGCATGTCCCTTTTTACAAATTTTTTTATTGTGTATTTCCAATATTTATGAGCAAATAATTTCTGCTCATAAATATTGGATTAGTGATAACGAATAATCGAAAAAAAATCAAGGAAATTATATTTATTTTAGGCGTATAATACGTTGATTTGAGCTTCCGCAAAATGGAAGAGTCAAATCTCTTTTTTCGATTTCAAATCTTCCATCAACTAAAACATCCCCATAATGTAACAGCTCAATCATATCTTTGTTTTGTGAATTCTGTATCTCTTCTAGTGTATAGCCAGTGTAAATCCAAAGATTTTTGTTTAAGCTTTTTACGGCTTTTGCAACTTCTTTGACCTCGATAGCTTGAAAAAATGGGTCACCCCCTGAAAATGTTACATCAGTGAGAGGATTTTTGGAAATTTCTTTTATAATTTCTTTCACACTCATCTCGGTACCATTATAAAGATTCCATGATTTGGGGTTATGGCAACCTAAACAATGATGTGGACAACCGGCAAAAAACACAACTGTCCGTAGCCCTTCACCATCTACTACACTATCATGAATAATATTCATTACCTTCATTTATGTTTCACACGATCTGCTTCTTCACTACGCTTTGCATTGTTCCATTTTGACATGTCCCCTACAAGATATCCAGTAATACGGCGAATTCTTTCAATATGATGATCTTCTATATTTCCACAGCTAGGGCACTCATTTTCAATCACTCCATTATAGTCACAACATTTACAACGATCCACTGGGTGATTAATTGAACCATATCCTACTTCATACTGAGCCATTGCTTGAACAATCTGTTTTAAAGCCATTTGATTATGTGCTGCCGCTCCATCTAGTTCAATATAAGTAATATGACCACCGTTGCAAAGAGCATGAAACGGTCCTTCTAAACGTATTTTATTAATTGCTTGAATAGGATAATAAACTGGAATATGAAATGAATTTGTATAGTAATCATGATCGGTTACACCTGTAATAGTTCCAAACTCAGCACGATCCTTTTGGATGAACTTCCCTGATAGTCCCTCGGCAGGAGTTGCAATTAAGGTAAAATTCAAGCAATGCTCTTTTGTTGCTTGGTCCATCTTATTTCTCATAAAGGTAACAATTTCTTTTCCAAGTTGCCATGAATCTTTATCTTCCCCATGGTGTTTTCCTGTTAAGGCAACCAAGCATTCCGCAAGTCCAATAAAACCAAGGCTCAATGTTCCTTGCTTTAAAATCTCAGTAACTGAGTCTTCTGGTTGTAGTTTTTCTCCATTGCGCCAAATCCCTTGTGAATATAGGAATTGAAAATCTCTTGCTTTTTTTGTACATTGATATGAATATCTTTCTAGCAATTGACGAATGCCAAGTTTGATATAATGATTTAACGATTTGAAAAATCCTTCTTTTGAATCATTTATTAAAGCCAATTTTACTAGATTAATAGAGGTAAATGATAGATTTCCTCTGCCAATTGCTGTCTCCTCACCATGAATATTAGACATCACACGAGTACGACACCCCATATAACATACTTCACTTTCTGGGTGCCCATTATAATACGCTGCATTAAATGGCGCATCTAAAAATGAAAAGTTAGGGAACAATCGCTTCGCTGTTGTTTCTAATGCAAGTTCAAATAAATCATAATTTGGATTTTTTTCTTCAAAATTTACACCTTTTTTTAACTTAAAAATTTGAATGGGGAAAATAGGCGTTTCGCTTTTTCCTAATCCCGCTTGTGTTGCCTGTAGTAATTGTTTAATTAATAGTCTTCCTTCCTTTGATGTGTCCGTTCCGTAATTAATTGAAATAAACGGAACTTGTCCACCACCACGGCTATGCATACTATTGGAATTATGAATAAATGCTTCACATGCTTGATATGTATCGTTTTCTGTTTCTCTCCATGCAAACACTTCGATTTGTTCCTTTGTTAGCGGATAGTCTATTAACTTTTTCTTGTTTTTTTCAAATGTTTTCCTCACATAGGGTGCTAAATCTATATCAAACATGGCAAGAGATTGCCCACCATGCTGCATATTTTGATTAGCTTGAAGAATAATAGACGAGAGTGCTAATGCACTTTTAATATCTTGTGGTTGTCTCATATGGCCATGTCCAGTGTGGAACCCTTTTTTCAGCAATTGTGCTAAAGGGATTTGTGAACACGTGGTTGTTCCTGTTGCATAAAAATCTAAATCGTGTGGGTATAAAATATTTTGATTAATAGCTTCTTTTACTTGTTTAGAAAGCAAATGTTCCCTTACATAAAGTTTTGCACTCTCTGATGCAAATGTTCCCATCATTCCCATTGGAGATCGACCATCAACATTTGCATTTTCTTGCATTAAGTCTTGATCGTTACTTTTTATAATTTTATGAAAAGTTGTCCATAAATTACTTTTTTGCTGTTTTAAATTGTCTGAGGTGTTCATGAAATCCACTCCTTTTCAATATGTGGTACTCAATATTGATAAATGATACTATATATAGTTTTTTTCTGCAATGGTACTAATAAATGAAGTATGTGATCTTTTCTATTTAGAAGAGATTAAATCTAGAAGTTTATCGTATTATCTTGCTCATAAAAAATGAAAAGATATAGAATGATTCAATTATTTATAGATAAAAATTCTTTTGTTTTAGGTTCAAAGAGTGAGGTTATCAATAGAGAGTAAAAACACAATGAAGAATGTTTTATTCTATAAAATAAAAGGTATAAAAATAGAATGCAGTGATTTCACTCACAGTATTTTTTAAAAACATAGTTTATCTTATAAGGGAAGAGTGAGTATGAGAAATTCATTATATTTTACTATTTGGGATGGGTATTCCCTAAATTGGTGGAGTATGATTACCAGTGGGGGGATTCTCTCACTGGTAAAGTTTTTTATCTATAAATTTAATGATATATATGCTACTTATTATCATTCTTACGTAACATTTTGATAAAAAATTAAATGTGAGGTGTGGAAGAATGAAGTTAATTATTCCAAAGCAGCATGGAGCCTGGGGAATGCTGCTTATTCCATTTGTTTTAGGTATTTTAACTGGTAAATGGACATGGTATCATATACCTCTTTTTTTAGCGTGGTTTTTTGTGTATTTAGCTACATATCCCTTATTAATGTATGTAAAACAGCCGCGAAAGAAGTATTATTTATATTATTTTTTTCTTTACTTTGGTGAGGCTTGTATATGTACAGCTATTGCTCTTAGTTATGAATGGCGTATAGTTTACTTTTCTATTATTATGCTCCCGTTTTTTTGTATAAACATTTATTTTTCTAGCAAAAAAAATGAACGAGCCTTATTAAATGATGTATGTGCAATTCTTTTGTTTTGTATAGGGGGCATTATAAGTTATTACTTCACAATGAAATCAGTCGATAAAAATATTTTGATAATAGCGACTATAACATTTTTATATTTTATAGGAAGTACGTTTTATGTAAAAACAATGATACGTGAAAAAAAGAATCCAACGTATCGCATTCTGTCATGGTGGTACCATTTATTACTTGTGATTGTTACGCTTATTTTATCACCAACGATTACCATTATTTTTATCCCAAGTTTGATACGGTCTATAGTACTGTATGGAAGGAATATTTCAATCTTAAAGGTGGGGATTTTAGAGAGTATAAATGCTATTTACGTTTTTATTACAACAATAATAGTATTTAAATATTTTGTCTCGTAAAGACTAATAATGATTCATATTGTTCATGTTATATTCATATATTAATTTGTTTGTATTAATTGTTGTATTAATGTTTTCTCCAATCTTGGATGTAGAAAGGAATGTATAAATAATGACTTTTTACCAAAAATTAATGCCGTATTATGATGAAATTTTTCCAGAAAATGAAAAACAATTGAATTTTATTGCTTCATATTTACAAGAGGGGGACTCCGTAATTGATGTAGGTGCGGCAACAGGGAATGTGGCTAATGCATTAGTTGAACAAGGAATGATTGTAACTGCGATGGAACCAGAGAAGACAATGGCTGATAAAATTTCTGAGAAGGCTATAACCCATAAGGGAAGACTTTTTGTAAATACACTTAGAATGCAGCAAATAGACGATGTGCCTGGGATATTTGATGGTATTTATTGTATTGGAAATACGTTGGTTCATTTGGACAATGTACAGGAAATTACTGATTTCATTCAACGTTCTTTTAAAAAACTTAAGAAAAATGGAAAGTTCATAGTTCAAATTGTAAACTATGAAAAAGTATTAAATCAAAAAAATTTCATATTTCCAGTAATTAAGAAAGAACATTTCTCATTCAAACGAGATTATGCAATAGAGAGAAACAAGGTGCTATTTACTGTAACATTAAATACAAGTGGTGAAGAATTCTCAAATAGTATAGAGTTATATCCAATTACAAAAAAAAAATTACTTCCCATATTAATAGATTGTGGATTTGAGTCAGTAGAAACTTACGCTAATTTTGATAAAAAAATATATTCACTTGATGGTCCGGCATTAGTAATTGTAGCAACAAAATAAATTTTAAAAACACCTGAGTAGAAAACTGTTACTCAGGTGTTTTTTTATTAATTTTTTAAAATGTGATTCTAGTCCTCTTTTAATTATAAAAAAGTTTATATAATTCAGTGGTAAATCGAATCTGATTGAGGAGGAATTGAGTTATATGGGCAAAGAAATTAAGTTAACTAAAGATATATATTGGGTAGGAAAAGTTGATAATAGAGAAGTTCCATTTCATCGTTTAATCTTAGCAAAAGGAACAACTTATAACGCGTACTTGCTAAAAACGGAAAAACCAACAGTGATTGATACAGTTGATATAGAGTTTGGAAGAGAATTTGTAGAATCATTAAGTAAATTAATTGATCCACAAGAAATTCAGTATATTGTAGTGAATCATACAGAACCCGACCATTCAGGGGGATTGGCAGCATTAGCATCAAGAGCTACTAATGCAACGATTGTATGTACAGAAATTGCAGTACCAGAAATACAAGAGATGTATAAACTGCATAATCGAAAGTTTTTAATAGTAAAAGATGGTGATACATTAGACATTGGTGGAAAAACATTGAAATTTAAAGAAACGCCATATCTTCATACTGAAGAAACAATGATTACCTACTGTGTAGAGGATAAAATTTTATTTCCTTGTGATATTTTTAGTACTCATATAGCAAATGACGAGATTTTCAGTGATAAAGCGAATGTAGATATTACGGAAGATTTTATTGGCTATTATAATGCCATTATCCATCCACATAGAAGATATGTAAGAACATTAATAGAAGCTCTAAAAGATTTGGATGTACAAATGATTGCACCATCACATGGCTACATTTTACGTCAGGATATACAGAAGTATATTAAATTATATGCGGATATGAGTAGAGATACGAATCAAGATAAAAAAGTAACAATTGTATATACAACAATTAAAAATAATACAAAAAAAGTAGCAAATATTATTAAAGAAACTTTAGAAGCAGATAATATTCATGTAACAGTATTTAACGCTGATAAATCAAAAAAATTAGAGGTTTTAAAGAGTATCCAAGAAGCAGATGCAGTCTTCATAGGATCTTCAACTAGATATGCAGATATGATTGGTAATTTAGAAGACATTTTAAAAGAAATGACAGAAATGAACCTAGAAGGGAAAATTGCAGCTTCATTCGGTTCATATGGTTGGAGTGGAGAGGCAATTGAGGTGATACAAGATTACCTCAATGAAACAAATATGAATGTACAAAGCACATCAAAAGTTATCAAATCTACAGGTATGACTCATGTTGAATTTCCTATTCGGATTAGATTCTCTCCAAGAGATGAGGGAAAAGTAAAGAAAATCCAACATGCAACAACATTTGTTACAGATTTATTATTGAGTTCTATTTAATAGAAAAATGGAGGTGAAAACATGGAAAAGAATTTTGTTATTATTGGGAGTGGTGTAGCTGCTGTAAATGCCGCTAAAACTATTAGAGAGTATGATAAAGGATCAAATATATTTATTTTTGGTGAAGAGCCATTACTACCTTATAAAAGAATTAAATTATCAAAGGATCTGTATTCAGATTTACACAGTGAAAAAGTGTTAATTAAAAAGAAAAAGTGGTATCAAGATAATCACATATCATTTTTTATAAATACAAAGGTGGTAAAAATTAATACAGATGAGCAATTTATTGTTACATCCAATGAAGCGGTATTTTCTTATCATAAACTATTAATTTGTACAGGAGCGAATAATAGAAGATTAGAGATAAATGGAATTAATAAAAAAAATATTTTTACTATTAGGGACATGAAAGAAGCAGATGAGCTTAAAGGTCATTTAGAAGACAAAGAAAGTGTTGTGACCATTGGTGGGGGTGTACAAGGGTTAGAAACAGCATGGTCTATTCTGAAAGCTGGTAAAAAGGTATCCATTGTAGAAGTAGCTCCTTTATTAATGAGAAGACAATTAGATACAAAATCTTCGCTTCTCTTGAAACGAAAAATTGAAAAGGAAGGAGTAAAGGTGTATTTAAATACTTCTATTGATTCTATTCTCGGGAAAGAATCTGTAACTGGCATAAAGATGAACGACAATTCTCAAATTAATTGTGATAGTATTGTTTACTCAATTGGCGTTACTCCGAACACTAAACTTGTACATGATACTGCTATTAAATTAAATAGAGGTATTGTTGTAGATGAGAAGATGAGAACAAATATAGACTCCGTATACGCTGCGGGAGATGTTGCAGAAGTAAATAATGAAATTGAAGGCTTATGGGGGACTGCCTTGGAACAAGGAAGAGTAGCAGGTAGTAATATGGTCTCTAAAACTGCCATTTATAAAAAAGAAATTCCAACCACTATTTTTAACGCATTCAATGTATCTTTATTTTCAATTGGAGTTGTTAATAAAGAGCAATGTGATACAACAATTGTTGAAGAAGACGGTAAGGAGAAGTATACAAGGTTATTTATTAAGGATAATAAAATAGTCGGTGTGATTTCATTAGAAGGAGTTGCTGCATCTATTCCTTACAAATCTGCGATTGAAAAGCATGTGTCGTTAGAAGGAATAGATTTATTAAATACAAACATAAGTGAAATAATGAGCAAGTTAAAAGAAAAAATATAAAGCTGTACAAAAAGGAGAGGAAATCATGAAAAAATACATTTGTTTACCATGTGGATATATTTATAACCCAGAGGTAGGGGATCCAGATGAGGATATAGAACCAGGAACAAGTTTCGAAGATTTACCAGAGGACTGGGTTTGTCCTGTGTGCGGAGAAGATAAAAATCATTTTGCACCACTAGATGAATAAGAAGGAAAAAACAATGAGAATACTGCACAGTATTCTCATTGTTTTTTATATTTTCAAATGTGATTCTGGTCACAGAAATATTCCTTAAAAAATTCTATAATAATTATGTAGCAGATACTTATACCGATTCAGCAATTCTCGGTACACTCTATATGGCCCTGGCGCCACCCTTTCTCCTCAGGGCCATATTTTGATATGGGTCACTGCAATATTTGATAAAAATGTCTATAATAACCTTGGATATCAGTATATTTTTAATTTTATAGTTAAAGTAAGGTGAGAAAATATGGACGATAATCATAAAAAATCAAGAGAGCTTTGCCCAAGAAAAGTACTAATTTTTAAGACCCTTTCTGAAGAGGAAATTAGTAATATAGCTTCAATGACAAAACATAGGAAGTTTAAAAAGGGTCAGCCATTAATTCTTGAGGGAGATAAATCAGATACATTATTTATTATTAATAGTGGACAAGTAAAGCTCTGTACATTAACTCTTCAAGGGAAAGAGCAAATATTGCATATACTAACAAGTGGTGAATCCTTTTGTGAATTAAATATATTTAATTATGATGAAAAAAGTAATTTTAGTGCGTATGCTATAGAAGATACTCATATCTGTATGCTAAAAAAAGAAAATATGGATTATATAATGGAACGAAATCCAAGTATTGCATTAAAGTTGTTAAAAGTTGTCACAAAACGTTTAGCTAAGATAGAGAATTTAGTGCAAAATTTAGCGACAAACAATCCTGAAGTTAGAATTGCTCATATACTATTGGAGTTTTGTGATAAATATGGCAAAAGTACTGAGGATGGAATACTTATTAACTTGCCATTGACACGAGAGGAATTGGCAAATTATGCGGGGGTAACAAGAGAGACTATTAGTCGTAAATTGAATAAGTTTGAAAGTTTAGGACTCATGGCCTCTGTTGGAAATAAGAAAATAATAATAAAAAATCAGTTAGCTATTAGAAGACTTATCAGTTTCTGACAAAAGCCCCTTTTCTCAGAATATAAAAGAGGGGTTATTACAAATTAGCAAGTATTTTAACGAATTTCCCGAAAGAATTCTCCTTCCTCAAGCGTGTGAAGGGCGTAGCCCAACGGTAGGTTGGAGATGAATTTCGGTTTGGCGTAGCCAAAAAGTTTTCCTTTTTATTTTGCCTCTGATATAATCAGTCTTATAAATCATAAAGGCTGGTATATAAATGAAATTAGATAGTAATAACCATTCAGTATTCTTGTTGTATTATCACCTTGTGTTGGTTGTGAAATACAGAAGAAATGTGTTTGATGATGATATGTCAGACTATGCAAAAGATATGTTTGTTCGACTATCTGAAAACTATCACATCACATTAGTTGAATGGAATCATGATGTAGACCATGTTCATATTTTGTTCAAGGCACACCCTAATACAGAAATGACAAAATTCATCAATGCTTATAAAAGTGCAAGTTCTCGACTTATTAAAAGAGACTTTCCACAAGTGAAAAAG
>NZ_JAKUFQ010000128.1:0-14140 GCF_022663475.1 Bacillus cereus group sp. BfR-BA-01382 | reverse complement strand
GGTTTATCTCCTTTAAGATTGTATATATCCATTATATAGGAGGATAACAAAAAAACGTGCAGTGAATGCACGTCTTTTTTTGTTATGTTTTGTCGAACAATCGATATATCCGAGAAATCGTTGATATATTGTAAGTTATGATAGATATATCGAAAAAATCGTTGATATATCCCGAGTTACGATAGATATAATTGAAAAATCGTTGATATATTCCCCCGCATTAACGGGCAGTAAAACTCCCACCTTAAAATTCGCCTGGAGCAAAGAGGTTAGGTGGGAGATAAACTGCCCATAAATGCCCGATTGGTTCAACTAATAATCAGTGGGGATGCCCCCACTGATTAAAGTTTCACTTTATCGCTTTTCAATCGCCACAATAAATGGCGGGTTATTTTGCTGGTTAATGAAGCCATATCGTAGTACGTGAGCTTGTTTTTGGTCTAGTTTTTCAGCAAATGTAAGTACAGCGTCGCGTTCTACTTGTCCTTCTGGATGTCCGTGGTAAATGACAAGAACGATGATACCTTCAGGTGCCATTACTTCTAATAGTTGTTCGATCGCTGAGATTGTTGAGTTCGGTTTTGTAACGATATGCTTGTCTCCGCCTGGAAGGTAACCTAAGTTGAAAATTGCGCCTGTTACTTTTCCTTTTGCATCTTCTGGTAATACGGATAGAAGAGTATCGTGACTATCGTGAACTAAAACAGTACGTTCAAAAAGTTCTTTTTCTTTTAGATGAGTTGTTGAGCTTTCGATTGCCTCTTTTTGAATATCAAATCCAAATACTTTTCCGCTATCTCCAACGATTTCAGCTAGGAAGCAAGTGTCATGGCCGTTTCCTAAAGTTGCATCTACAGCGTAATCGCCTTCTTTTACTGCCGTTTGCAGAAGCGAGCGAGCAAACGGTAATACACGTTCTAATTTCATTTTTGTTTCTCCTCATTTGCATATTTTCCTTGCCAGCTTCCGCGGCGTACAAATTCTGCATCGATGGAATTTAATACTTCCCATTTATTTAAGCTCCACATTGGGCCAATCATTAAATCAGGCGGACCGTCACCTGTGATGCGGTGCACAATTACGTCTTCTGGAATCATTTCAAGTTGGTCAACAACGAGACTTACGTAATCTTCAAGAGAAAGGAACTCGAGTTGTCCTTTTTCATATTGCTTCACCATTGGCGTTCCTTTTAATAAGTGAAGTAAATGAATTTTAATTCCTTGTACGTCAAGCTTTGCTACTTCACGAGCTGTTTCCATCATCATGTCGTAATCTTCAAGTGGAAGACCATTAATAATATGAGAGCAAACTCTAATGCCATGCTTACGTAATTTATTTACACCTTCCACGTAAGATGGGTAATCATGAGCGCGATTAATAAGGTTTGCAGTTCGTTCGTGAACAGTTTGTAAACCGAGTTCAACCCAAAGGTATGTGCGTTTATTTAAGTCCGCTAAATATTCAACGACATCGTCTGGTAAGCAATCTGGACGAGTCGCGATAGAAAGACCGACAACGTCTTTTTCTGCTAGAAGCGGTTCGAATTTTTCTTTTAAAACTTCAAGTGGTGCATGTGTATTTGTGTACGCTTGGAAATAAGCGATACATTTTCCGTCTTTCCACTTTGAGCGCATTTTTTCTTTCATTTCATGATATTGCGTTATAACATCATCGCGGCGATCACCAGCGAAGTCACCAGATCCGGCAGCACTGCAAAATGTACAACCGCCGTAAGCAACTGTACCGTCCCGGTTCGGGCAATCGAAGCCAGCATCTAATGAAACTTTAAAGATTTTTTCACCAAATTCATTTCGTAAATGGTAATTCCATGTATGATAACGTTTATTGTCGTTTGTATATGGAAAAGGGTTTTGAACCTTCATTACTTTCCCTCCTAAGCCGAGTCAAAATGAAACAAAATCCATTATAACATACTCATAAGGTAGAGATGGAAGGGACACACTAAAGGGGAATTGAAGCAAGGAGGGACAATTATGGCAGAGCGTCAATCACTTGAATCGTATATTACACAAGCGGAACAAGCGGTGGAATATGCGAAAGAACAATTAGACCAAGGTATGAGACAAGAGCATTACAATACGATGGAGTATTCGGATGCGCAGTTACAATTAGAACAAGCATATAACGATTTACAAACGATGCAACAACATGCGAATGATGAGCAACGTGAGCAGTTAAATAGAGCACGTATGGCAATTCGCCAATTGCAACATCAAATGATTATTACACCGCACTAATAAGGAGTGAATGTAATGGCGAAACGTTCAGATCAAAATAATCCAGAGCAAAAAACGCAAAATGGACATAACGCTGAATTTTCGAATGAGCTTGATCCGATTGTTCAAGTAAAACAGCGTAATAGTAAAAAAGGACAACCGCAAAAATCGAAACAATCAGAGTAAACCAGGTCGAAATATGACCTGGTTTTATTTTGTTATATGACAATAATGTAAGATTACTGTAAGGTTTGTCGATAGTTGTGAGCAACTTTCTCCAGTAGAGTAAGGAAGGATTAAATTTTATACAAGGAGTTGCTTTATGGGGAACAATATTACAAACAAGCGAATTGATGAGTTAGATTACATTCGTGGCTTTGCACTACTAGGGATTATTTTAGTAAATATTCTCGCACTACTTAACATTAAAATTCCAGATCCTAATACAGTGGATGCTAGCTATCAAAGATTTTTATATTTATTTGTAGAAGGTCGTTTCTTCTCAATCTTCTCATTCTTATTTGGAGTGGGATTCTATATCTTTATTTCAAGAGCGATTGCGAAAGGGAAAAATGGCTATGTTTTATTTTTACGTCGCTTAGTAGCATTATTTATTTTTGGTTTAATTCATCACATGTTTCAGCCTGGAGAAGCATTAGCGTTATACGCAATTTGCGGGTTAATCGTTTTACCGTTTTATAAAGCGAAAAAAGAAGTGAACTTAGTACTAGGACTTATTTTGACAATTACCTTCAGTGTAATGGGAGTTAAAGAGTTATTACCACTTGGCTTAATTTTATTAGGGCTTGCTGCAGGACAATATCGTGTATTTGAAAATCTCACGCAAAATATAAAGAAAGTCGCTATTTTTACAGGTGTTATGTTTGTTTTAAGTGTCGTAGCTGTATGGTATCAATACGGGCACGTTCCTGCTGAACCATTTATAAATATGATACTTGAGAATGATGATGGAACAATGAATGCTGCAGGCCAATTTTTAAAAATTGGTGTTACAGTAGGACCTATTATTTCAGCTTTCTATGTTGGAGCTTTAATTTTATTACTTCAATTAAAACCGGTTCAAACATTGTTAGCACCACTGAAATATTATGGACGAATGGCTTTAACAAATTATATTGGACAAACTGCAATGATTTTAATTGCGGGCAGTGTATTTAACTTTGCAGAAAACTTAACGTACATGCAGACGTTATATGTGTGTATTGCAATTTATGCAATTCAAATTTTGTTTAGCGTAATTTGGATGAAGGTCTTTAAAATGGGTCCACTAGAATGGATTTGGCGAGTTGTTACTTACTGGACGGTAACACCTTTAAAGAAATAAAGAGAGAAGTGGGTTGTTCCTTTTGTGGAACAGCCCATTTTTATTGTCATCTTTTTCGGTAAGTCGATATTACTTGTCGAATCGCTAATAAAATTTTCATTTATCAACGAACCTTACACACTCATCTTTTTTATATTACAAAAGTGTAAGGTAAATGTAATGTTAACAAATAGCAGTTCACTTCCAAAAAGCGCAAAATAGGTAATGGAAAAACAAGCGTAGGAGGATATATATGACGAAACCAGTTGTAGACGTGAAAAACGTCCAAAAAGTGTACGGTAAAAAAGGTGAGAACCAATCACATGCGTTAAAAGGTGTTTCATTCTCAATTCAAGAGGGTGAGTTTGTTGGAATTATGGGGCCATCTGGTTCTGGTAAAACGACATTGTTAAATGTAATTTCAACGCTTGATAAAGCAACGGGCGGCGTTGTTGAAATTGCGGGTACGGACATTACGAAAATGAAGCAAGGTGAACTTTCTGATTTTCGTTCACAAAAGTTAGGATTCATTTTCCAAGACTTCAACTTATTAGAGAACTTATCTATTTATGAAAACATTGCACTTCCACTTTCTCTTCAAGGTGTTTCATCACGTAACATTGGACCAAAAGTAGAAAAAGTAGCGGGTATGCTAGGGATTACAGAAATTCTTCAAAAGTATCCATCTGAAGTATCTGGTGGGCAGAAACAACGTTCAGCAGCAGCGCGCGCACTTGTGCATGAGCCAGCAATTATTTTAGGGGACGAGCCAACAGGAGCACTTGATTCTAAAAATGCAGCGAGTTTACTTGATGCGATGACAAACTTAAATGAAGAACAAGGCGTATCTATTATGATGGTTACACATGATCCGTATAGTGCAAGTTATTGTCAGCGAATTTTATTCATTCAAGATGGTGAGCTGTATAAAGAAATTCATCGCGGTGGTACGCGTGAAGAGTTCTACAAAGAAATTTTAGATGTACTTGCAGATTTAGGTACACAAAAAGCGTAAGAAAGGAGGTTCCAGTATGTTATTTAAACTTTCCATGTCGGGGCTGAAAAGTAAGCTGAAAGATTATATCGTCTTACTTGTCGGTCTTGTCATGTCGATTTCAATTTTTTACATGTTCCAAACGTTAGCGCTGAATAAAGCGTTTATCGAATCTAACTCAGTTATTCAATCAATTGGATTCGTATTCCAAGCAGGTTCATTTTTACTAGCTATTATAACGTTCTTCTATATTTTATATGCGAACTCTTTCTTATTATCTCTTCGTCAAAAAGAGTTCGGTATGTATATGATGCTAGGAGCAAAAAAGCATAAAGTTACATTACTTATGTTTATTGAAACGATCGTATTAGGCGCTGCGTCTCTTGCCATTGGTATTACAGTTGGTGTAGGACTTGCAGAGGGTATCGGACAATTATTAATGAAACAATTAGAATTTGCTGGTGAAGGCTATAAAGCATTTTACCTGCCATCTATGACTGTTACTTGCATCTTCTTCTTTGCGCTATTTGTATTATCAGCAATTATGAACAGTATTAAATTATCACGTATTTCTGTACTGCAACTTGTACATGCAGATGCACAAACAGAACGTGTTGTGGTAAAAGGAAAAATGACAGGTTTAGTTGCATTCCTAGCGGTTATTTTATTAGGTATTGGTTATGCAGCTATGATTAATATGGAAACATTAAGAGAAATGGGAATCCTTATTGCATTAGTTACAACAACAGCAGGTACTTATATGCTATTTGGATCACTCCTTCCAGTTATTATTAAAAAGTTAAAGAGTAATAAAAAGCGTAGTGAAAAAGGACTTAATGCTTTTACATTTGCACAATTAAATTTCCGTATTAATAGCTTAACAAAGGTACTTGCAACAGTAGCGATGTTAGTTGCTCTTGGAGCTGGTGCAATTTCAGGTGGTATGGCATTTAAAAATAACGTTATAAAAACGGTTGATGGATTTGAAATTTACGATTCAATTGTTCATAATCCTACAGCTGAAGAGAAGAAAATTTTAGATGGTATATCATTTAAAAATAAAGCTGAGTACCGTTATAAAGTAGACGACAAATATATTTATTATGTAAAAGAAGATTTAGAGAAACATAAGCCATTTATTCGAGATGGTGTAGGTAAAGAAAGTTTCGGTAAATATAAAGAAGTTTCAGGAGAAGCTCCAGTAGGTACAGTAGCAGGAGTGAGGTCAGAACAAGATAAAAATGAAAAAACAATGCCGGAAGAATGGGATGAGGCATTTAGAACAATCCAACCATATTATATATACCAAGATCGTGCCATTAAAGTTGTAGATCAAAAAATGTACGATACTGTAAATGGTAAAGAAGGAATCGTATTTACTGGAAAAACAGACGATTTCGTAGCATACACAAAAGAATGGAAAAAAATTGACGAGTTGCAGCTAGCTAAATATAAAAATGTAAAAGCTGAGCAAATGAGTAGTAAATATCAAGTGTATGACATGTTCTACGGTGTTGCGAGCGGAACAGTGTTTATGGGCTTCTTCCTTGGAATTGCTTTCTTAGCAATGATGGCAAGCTGTCTTATGTTCAAAATTCTTTCTGGTGCATCAAAAGATATTACGCGTTATCAAATGCTTCGTAAAATCGGTGTACGCCGTGAATTATTAACGAAATCAATTTATAAAGAGTTATTCTTAGTATTCTTATTCCCAGCAATTGTGGGTATCGCTCACGTATTAGTTGGTATGAATATTTTCGGATTTATTTTAGTCGATCCGTACTTCCGTATTTGGATACCAATCGTAATTTTCGTAGTTATTTACACGATTTATTACCTTATTACAGTTCAATTGTATAAAGGAATTGTTCTTCCGAAAGAAGATTAATAAAAAACCGAGCGAAATTGCTCGGTTTTTATTGTTTTCAGAAAAAATACTTTAATGTTACTGAAATATATAATATAATGTAAATAAGTAACGTAATATAAAAGTAGAAGCAGCTGGATAAGGAAAGGAGGAATCCAATCTATAGAAAGAAGCTGAACTTTTATCCCCTATTTCTTTTCTAACCACAACGTATTTGTACAATCGTAAATTTCCAAATTGAAAATTGCTTGGATCACAAAAGTATATTGTGAAAATAATGGATAATACATGGAAATCTCATAGCATGATAAGGTAAAATGGACAACATGATGAGAAAATTACCGTTCATAAGATGAGGAGAATACATGTATGGAAGTTGTAGAGGCATTAAAAGATATAAGCCAAATTGAGGCTATGAAAAAATATTTAAAAGAGCACTCCCAGCGAGACTATCTTTTATTTGTTATTGGAATTAACACAGGATTAAAAATTACAGAACTACTTGGCATGAAATTTGAAGATGTATTAAATGAAGACGGGACTGTTAAAGAGTTTTATTCTCTTCCTGTGAAAGATGAAAAATTTAAACAAGATATTTATTTAAATACAAAAGTAAAAGAAGCGCTTTTAGATTACGTACAATCTATTGGCGTTAAAAGAGAAAATTACGTATTTCAATCTAATAAAACGCCAAATTCAATTACGCGCCAACAAGCGTATCGTGTAATTCATAATGCTGCAGAAGCAGTTGGAGTTGTTGGTAAGATCGGAACGAATTCAATGCGAAAAACGTTTGGATTTCATGCGTACAAAAGAGGGATAGCGATTGCGCTATTGCAAAAACATTTTCATCACGCGACTCCATCAGAGACGCTAAAGTATTTAGGTATCTCAAAGGATGAGACCTTTAAAACGGAGATTGATGTCGATTTATAAAAGCCGTAACTAAAAAAATTAGGAGGCGGAAAATATGAATATTAGAGAGAGTGAACTGCCAGGTATTGGATGTAAGTTTGAAGTGATTACAAAAGGTAATGAAAAGATGGTTATCGTTATTCATGATGATGGCCGAAGAGAAATGTACCATTTTGATGCTGATCATGAGGAGAGTATTTCAAGCGTCTCTCTTCGTGATTCTGAAGCGAGACAAATTGCAGCTATATTGGGCGGAATGGTGTATAGGCCACAAGCTTTAGATACGATTGAAATGGCCTTTGAAGGATTATCAATTGAGTGGTTTAAGGTGGAAAATAATGCACCAGTCGTACAAAAAACAATTGGTAGTTTACATGTCCGAAACACATATAATGTAACGATTATTGCCATTTTGAAAAAGAATATGAAGAAGTTCTTTAATCCAGGCCCAGATTCTATCATTGAAGCTGGCGATATGCTTGTATTATCAGGTGAAAGACATGAAGTAAAAAGAATTATTAATGAGTTGCTTTCAGTAGGAGGGGATTCATAATCGATGGATACTTTAATCTTTGAAGTTGGGACTGCGTTAGTATTAGTCGCTTTTGCAGCTATTCTCGCTGCAAAGTTAAAGTTCTCGATTATTCCGTTTCTCATTATACTCGGTATGCTAGTGGGGCCTCATGCCCCAGATTTAGGGCTTATCGATTTAAGATTTATTGAAAGCGGAGAAGTTATTTCCTTCCTTGGCCGTGTTGGCGTTATATTCCTCTTATTCTATTTAGGCTTAGAATTCTCAATTAAAAAATTAATTAAATCAGGAAAATCAATTGCTTTTGGGGGAACTGTTCATATATCGCTTAATTTTATATTAGGTTTACTTTACGGATATATAATGGGTTTCCCCTTATTAGAAACATTAATTATTGCTGGGATCATAACAATTTCATCGAGTGCAATTGTTGCGAAAGTAATTGTTGATTTAAGAAGATCTGGTAATAAAGAGACGGAACTAATTTTAGGAATCATTATGTTTGACGATATCTTTTTAGCGGTATATTTATCAGTCGTTTCAGGATTAGTACTCGGAGGGGCAACGTCATTTGTAGGTGCTCTCACATCCATTTTAATCGCAGTAGGGTATATGTTACTATTCTTTGTAGTTGCTAGAAAAGCTACAAGGTTTTTAAATAAAATGTTAGATATTTCGTCCAATGAAATTTTTATTATTGTAATATTCGCTATTTTGTTCTTTGTAGCAGGATTTTCAGAAACGATTCATGTTGCAGAGGCGATTGGAGCATTATTACTAGGACTCGTCTTTTCAGAAACGGAGCATAGTGATCGAATTGAACAGCTCGTTGTTCCGTTTCGTGATTTCTTTGGAGCTATATTCTTTTTCAGCTTCGGTTTAAGTATAGATCCATTTTCACTTGGAGGAGCAGTGTGGTTGGCATTAGGAGCAGTTTTTATTACTCTTATCGGTAATTTTACCGCTGGAATGGTTGCGGGGCGTAAAGCGGGATTATCGCATAAGGCTTCTACGAATATTGGTTTAACACTTGTATCACGCGGAGAGTTTTCCATTATCGTCGCGAATATTGGAATTGCGGGCGGCTTAATGGCAACGATTAAACCATTCTCAGCCCTGTATGTTTTAATATTGGCATCGTTAGGACCTTTGTTAACGAAAGAATCTGGGAGAATATATTCCGTATTAGATAAAATATTTAAATGGAGCGCTAAAGAACGTGCGAAGCGAGAAAAAGAAGTTGGATAATATAAATAAGGGGAGACTGTATGAACTTCATACAGTCTCCCCTTATTTATATATTGTTACTGATGTCGTTTTTGTCGGTAAGTCAATATATTTTCAAACAGGGATCAGTATAATTTCATTTACCGATGAACCATTATCTGAATTTCATCAACTATTAATCAGTTGCCTTCCTATTTAAAAACGACTACAATTTTACTGTTATATATATGAACGAAAAAAATAGAATAGGAGGGGAAACTATGCCAAGGAAAGTATGGCTATTAGTAGCTGGGATGATTATTAATGTCACGGGTGCTTCTTTTTTATGGCCTTTTAATACAATTTATTTGCATGATCACCTAGGAAAATCTTTATCTGTGGCCGGAATGGTATTAATGATCAACTCGCTTACTGGTGTAATCGGAAACTTGCTCGGCGGTGTTTTATTTGATAAATGGGGCGGTTATAAATCAACTTTAGTAGGAATTGTTATTACACTTGTATCAATTTTAGGTCTTGTGTTCTTCCACGGTTGGCCGTTATATGTTGTGTGGCTAGCGTTAATCGGCTTCGGTTCTGGAATGGTCTTCCCATCGATGTATGCGATGGTTGGTACGGTTTGGCCAGAGGGCGGAAGACGGGCATTTAATGCGATGTACGTTGGACAAAATGTTGGTATTGCGATTGGAACAGCGTGTGGTGGATTAGTTGCATCATATCGTTTTGATTATATTTTCTTAGCGAATTTTATTTTATATTTTGTTTTCTTCTTAATTGCTTTTATTGGATTCCGTGGTATGGAAGACAAGAAAGAGCCAGGAGTGCAAAAGGAAATCGAAACGAAAAAAGGTTGGTCACTTACACCTGGATTTAAAGCACTTCTGATCGTGTGTGTAGCATATGCTTTATGCTGGGTTACATACGTACAGTGGCAAGGAGCGATTGCAACACATATGCAAGAATTGAATATTAGCCTTCGTCATTATAGTTTATTATGGACGATAAATGGAGCTATGATTGTTTGTGCGCAGCCACTTGTTAGTATGCTAATTCGCTGGATGAAGCGTTCTTTAAAACAGCAAATTATGATTGGAATCTTCATTTTTGCGGCGTCATTCATTGTGTTAAGTCAAGCGCAGCAATTTACGATGTTCCTCGTTGCGATGGTAACATTAACAATCGGTGAATTATTTGTGTGGCCAGCAGTTCCGACGATTGCAAATATACTTGCACCAAAAGATAAACTAGGTTTTTATCAAGGTGTTGTAAATAGCGCGGCGACTGTAGGGAAAATGTTCGGGCCGGTCGTTGGCGGAGCGATTGTTGATTTATACAATATGGAAGTATTGTTTATAGCAATCATGGTAATGCTTGTAGTAGCGCTTATAGCAACGAGCATGTATGATAAACGAGTAAAAGTAGAAGAAACAGTTGAAGAAAAAATTGCAGTTTAGTTTGACGGAACATGTAACATGTTTTAGAATATATTTAAATAAAACAACCTTTAGAACAAGGGAGATAGCTCGGCTGTCTTAAGACGAATTCGTTAGTTATTAAAAGTAACGATTAACCGAGAAGCCCCGCTTTAAGTAAGCTTTTTAGAGATACTAAGTGGAGGGTAGTTCACATTAACTCATATGTGTAATAACAGTGAGAAGGAGTAGTAGTAATAGAAGCTGGTTTAGAGAGTTGACGGTCGGTGCAAGTCAATCCACGTTTCGTTATGAACTCGCCTTTGAGTTGCAGTTGTGAAACTAATAGTAGCAATTGCCGTTAATCCACGTTACGGATCTAAGCGAATGTATATTTTTACATTAATTTAGGGTGGTACCGCGGGAATCTATAACCTCTCGTCCCTTTCTAGGGATGAGAGGTTTTTTGTATTTTGGGCGGTGAAAATAAATAGAATTTCAAGGAGGGTATCTCATGAGCTTTAATCATCAAGATATTGAGAAGAAGTGGCAAGGGTACTGGGAAGAGAATAAAACATTCCGTACGCCAGATGAGACAGAAAAACCAAAATTTTATGCACTAGATATGTTCCCATATCCATCAGGTGCAGGCCTACACGTAGGACATCCAGAAGGTTATACAGCGACAGATATTTTATCTCGTATGAAGCGTATGCAAGGGTATAACGTTCTTCATCCAATGGGATGGGATGCATTTGGTCTTCCAGCAGAGCAATATGCACTTGATACTGGAAATAGCCCAGCTGAATTTACAGAGCATAATATTAATACGTTCCGTAACCAAATTAAATCACTAGGTTTCTCTTATGATTGGGACCGTGAAGTAAATACAACAGATCCAAACTACTATAAGTGGACACAATGGATCTTCTTAAAACTATTTGAAAAAGGCTTAGCTTACGTTGATGAAGTACCTGTAAACTGGTGTCCAGCACTTGGTACAGTACTTGCAAATGAAGAAATCATTGACGGTAAGAGTGAGCGTGGTGGACATCCAGTTGAGCGTCGTCCGATGAGACAGTGGATGTTAAAAATTACAGCTTACGGAGATCGTCTATT
Source organism: Bacillus cereus group sp. BfR-BA-01382 (assembly GCF_022663475.1). Taxonomy (NCBI): domain Bacteria; kingdom Bacillati; phylum Bacillota; class Bacilli; order Caryophanales; family Bacillaceae; genus Bacillus; species Bacillus cereus group sp. BfR-BA-01382. The sequence continues at coordinate 2,513 of NZ_JAKUFQ010000128.1, read as the reverse complement.
AGAAGATCTAGATGAGCTTGATTGGCCAGAAAGCTTAAAAGATATGCAACGTAACTGGATCGGTCGTTCTGAAGGTGCAGAAGTACACTTCAATATCGATGGTACAGACGAGAAGTTCACAGTATTCACAACGCGCCCTGATACACTATTTGGTGCAACATACTGTGTACTAGCTCCGGAACATGCACTTGTTGCAGAAATTACAACAGCAGAACAAAAAGAAGCGGTAGAAGCTTACATTAACGCTGTAAAAATGAAGAGTGACCTAGAGCGTACAGAACTTGCGAAAGAGAAAACTGGTGTATTCACTGGTGCTTACGCAGTTAACCCAGTAAACGGTGAGAAATTACCAATCTGGATTGCTGACTATGTTCTTGCAACTTACGGAACAGGTGCCGTAATGGCAGTTCCAGCTCATGATGAGCGTGACTATGAATTCGCATCAGTATTCAATCTTCCGATGAAGGAAGTTGTAAAAGGCGGAGATATTACGAAAGAAGTGTACACAGGTGATGGTGCACACGTAAACTCAGCATTCCTTGATGGATTAAATAAAGAAGAAGCAATCGCAAAAATGATTGAATGGCTTGAAGTAACGAGCGCAGGAAATCAAAAAGTAACGTACCGTCTGCGTGACTGGTTATTCAGCCGTCAACGTTACTGGGGTGAGCCAATTCCGGTAATTCACTGGGAAGATGGGACAATGACAGCTGTGAAGGAAGAAGAATTACCATTAGTTCTTCCGAAAACAGAAAACATCCGTCCTTCAGGTACAGGTGAATCACCACTTGCTAACATTGACGAGTGGGTAAATGTTGTTGATCCTGAGACTGGTAAAAAAGGTCGTCGTGAAACAAATACAATGCCACAATGGGCTGGTAGCTGCTGGTATTACCTACGTTACATCGATCCAAACAATAGCGAAGCACTTGTAGATCCTGAAAAAGTAAAACAATGGCTTCCAGTTGATATTTATATCGGCGGAGCAGAGCATGCTGTACTTCACCTACTATATGCTCGTTTCTGGCATAAAGTATTATACGATATCGGTGTAGTTCCAACGAAAGAGCCGTTCCAACAATTATTCAACCAAGGTATGATTTTAGGTGAAAACAACGAGAAAATGAGTAAATCAAAAGGTAACGTTGTAAACCCTGATGATATCGTAGCAAGCCACGGTGCAGATACACTTCGTCTATACGAAATGTTCATGGGACCATTAGATGCTTCAATCGCTTGGTCTGAAAATGGTCTTGACGGAGCTCGTCGTTTCCTAGACCGCGTATGGCGTCTATTCGTTCAAGATAACGGTGAATTAAGTGAGAAAATTACTGACGCACCAAATAAAGAGCTTGAAAAAGCTTACCACCAAACAGTGAAGAAAGTAACAGAAGACTATGCAGAGCTTCGCTTCAACACAGCGATTTCTCAAATGATGGTATTCATCAATGATGCATACAAAGCTGAAACACTTCCGAAAGAATATGTAGAAGGTTTCGTAAAAATGATCGCACCAGTTGCACCTCACATCGGGGAAGAGCTATGGAGCAAACTTGGATATAATGAAACAATCACATATGCAAGCTGGCCAATATTTGATGAGTCTAAACTTGTAGAAGATGAAGTTGAAATCGTTGTTCAAGTTATGGGTAAAGTTCGCGCAAAACTAACAATGAGTAAAGACGCATCAAAAGAAGAAATGGAACAACTTGCACTTGAAGCAATTCAAGACCAAATTGAAGGGAAAACAGTTCGTAAAGTAATTGTTGTTCCTGGAAAACTTGTTAACGTTGTTGCAAACTAATTCATTCTAAATAAAAGCTCAGAGCATTTATGCTCTGAGCTTTTTTGTGTAGAAAATAATCTCTGGATCACTTTAGTCTAAGTTTTCAATTATTCCACTACGTATAAATAAAAGAGCGGAATTCCCATACAGACAAACACCTATTTTTCTATAGGAAATATGATAAAAAAGGTAGGCTAAATTGAGTAGAAGAGGTGAAAGGAATGAAAGGGATGGACAATAATGCACCACATGGCTTCTTCGGAGGTGAATCGGATAGTTATGAACAAATGATGTTAATGGGAGGGGCTGGCCAACAAGGATACGGTGGAATTCCGAGCTGGATGGGTGGAGCAGCAGGAGGGTTCCAAACATCGGTAGCTGGCATGCAAACTGGAATGCCTACATCAATGGGGGGCTTTTCGACATCAGGGGGTGGAATGCCTACAGTAACAGGAGGATTTCCGACATCAGTAGCTGGCGTACAGACAGGATTTCCAGTAGGAGCACCAACTACATTTCCTTCTTTCGTTGGAGGAGTGCAGACAGGATTCCCGGTACCGGGAGTGGGTGTTGTAGCTGGAGGAATAGGTGGGTATCCGCAAGTTGTTCACGGTCATCATGGACATCACCATCATCAAGGCCAACATGGTCATCATGGACACCATCATCACCAAGGTCACCACGGTCATCATGGACATCATCATCACCAAGGTCACCACGGTCATCA
>NZ_JAKUFQ010000127.1:0-14142 GCF_022663475.1 Bacillus cereus group sp. BfR-BA-01382 | reverse complement strand
ACCTGCGAATTTGTGTATCTATACGGAAGAAAAATTAAATGGAAAGAAGATACATTCAATAACTCTTTTGCTCTCTCTAAAAACACATATAATGAATTCTTTGGTATATTGTCATATATTTTAATCATATTGCCTCACTCACTTTCAGTTAATACAAATTAACACCTTATATCTGTCCCAACTTCTACTATAAGCACTCCGACACTAAAATATTCAGCCCAATAAAAAGCAGAGCACATGTTGTACTCCGCTATTTAGGCACATAAATTATATATTTGTTGTATCACGCTTTTGTTTACAATTTTCCCATGTTCTTCTGCATATACAAACAGAACAGGAACATTCTTTTTATCTGAATAGACTTTGCTTTTTTCTTTTGCTCTTTTTACATTTGGAGAAGGACATTTTTTCCCTTTTCGACCATGCTTCAATTCTTTTTCGGATTTAATTTGAATGGCTCCCAATAATTTATCCGCTCTAAAAATTTTATAATCAATAGCGAATTCCATATCTTCACTATCTTTTGCCCTTTGAAATCTCAACCATTTGAATCTTTCATGCAAGGTTGAAATGGCATTGATTTCACGAGCAAATCCCATCCAGGGAACATCAATGACGGAAATATAAATGAAATTCACATAATCATTTATAGAGACAAATTTCTTCCCACGTTTTGTTGCTTCATCATACAGAAATTCACCCATCTCAAAAATATCTTCTAATTTTCGACCATACTCGAAATTCACATTTCGTTCTTTGTAAGAGAGTACACTCTTGATGTTCTCTGCTTCTTTTTCATGAATAGAATATTTTCTTACCACATCTTGTTTTTCAGGTGTCATTCGTTTAATTAAACCGTTTCTTTTCTTACCACTTGCAAAGTAATAGGATTCCCACTCGTAAAAGTTTCTCGCTTTGCTTTTTTTACAAAGTTTTATAAGATGTCCTACTGCCCAAGTAGAATTCAATCCTAAAGATACGCTAAGTTTATTTATTTGAGAGAAAAGCTCTGTTTTTTTGAAATTCAACCGCTCTGCTCTTGTTTTGATAATGTATTTCATCTATATTCACCATCCTTTTCATTGACTATAGTTAATAACTTATTTTCATAATACTATTAGTATCGACTATAGTCAACAGAAAAATAAAAGAGACCTATTTGGTCTCTTCGGACAAATCTTCATATACAACCAAGACTGAACAACCCCATGAATAACTGGCAGTAACGAATTTTATAGATGGATTCGCTAAGAATTGGTTTAATTTTTTCTCTAATCCACTATCTGTTAATGCTGTGAATATTTTAGTCTTCATATAAACACCTTCTTCCTGTTCCTCTAAATAAATCTTGCTTAGACAAATACAAGTGGAGAAGTTTTTAAGCCAGGTCCTTCACACCTCTCAGGAATTATTTTGCCAGGCCTCCTACACCTCAATGAGATTTTTTAGCCAGGTATCTCGTTCCTCTATCCACTTGTTATATCGGATTATAGTATTTATAACGACAAATAATAATCACAGAAGAGCTTGAGCAGTTTCTACTTAATTCAGGGAATCATCCATTTCCCTTCATACTTACTACAATCAATAAAAAGAGAGCACAACTACGCACTCTCTCGTTCACTCCATATTCTTTTTACATCCAATGACTGAATCGTTACTGTATTAACTTCATCCACACAGCAATAATATGTTCGTGTTGATTGTAATTGCTGTTTAATTTCTGAAACAGTTGCCAAATTAAACCCTTCAGAATCCTTGTTTTCTATGACTTCACCAGATTTCAATTCAATATATACGATAGATGATTTGAACACTGGCTGTTCTGCTAATCGTACTTGAATTGACTCAAACTTAAATTTATTTTCCCCAACATGTTTATTCAAATAGGGAATTAAGTCTTCCATATCTCTATCTTCTATATGTTTCGCTTCCTGTAAATCTAATGTAAATAACACTGCTCGTCCAAATGATGAACCCTTTCTCATTTTCTTAACATATAATCCACCACTTACTCGAATTACCTTTTTACACATACAAAACACTCCTTAATAATTGATTTCTGTAAATACCTGTTTTGTTATAATCCATTTATTATAGATTTTCATAGGGAAAATATAAAAAAACCAAGCGAAATTATTTGCTTGGTTAATTTTATAATTATGATTCTTTGTAATACGCAATAAGAGCCCTATAGTCTATATCTTTAAAGCTATCAATCATTATCTCTGAAGCATATCCTTCACCTACAGGTAGTAATGTTTCTTCCATTTCTTTCTGAACGATTTCACTGACTAAACTCACCAATTCCAATTCATTCATATTTTGATTTTCCAGAACAACTTCCTCTACTTTGTTGCCATGAAATTTTGAAACTAAAGTTGTTGCTAAATTATCGAACTTTTTCATAATAGGTTGCTCCTTCTTTTCTGTATCATTCATTTTCATTTGTTTATCACAATCTTCACAAACTAAAATCCCTAATTTTTCACAATAAATAGTTTTACATTCTTCAATTTCCTTATATGTGAAAAAATGCTCACATTTTTCGCATCTTAAATCTTCATCAACCATCATTATTCTCTCCTTTTGTACTGTATCAACTCTGCTTATTTGATATTTCTTATCAATCTTCATCTATGAAATAAATCTTCCATTCTTTTGAGCAGTCCGTTGCAAACGACTTTACACTCTTCGTTGTATGTCGCTTATACAAGTAACTTCCATCTTCATCAAACATTCCAAACATAGTATCACCCATTGCTTGTTCTAATCGAATTGGATACCATATATCGTTTTTCACTTGGAATACAAATACAGGGTCAGAGATAAGGTCTCCATTTTGTTTTCTATAAAAACCAATGAATAACATATCACCTGCTTTTTCAACAACAAATGGCAAGAAACTATCTTGTTCAATACGTATAGAAACTTCGTCTTTCTTAAAGAATTCTTCAACCGATGTTCTTCCATGTTTTACAATAATCTTTTCCATCACTTTGCGAAATGCTTTAAATTCAAAATTCATTTGAATCGCTCCTTTTAAAATAAATTCAATTAAATACCTAATTTTTATATCCTAAGTATTATACTTTTGCGATGAATTAAATATAAGAAAATACTTTATTATTCACGAAAAAAGACCTCTTTCTATAAAGAGGTCTAAATCAGATTATATACTTAATTATAATTTATATTCTCCCGCTTCTACTTGTGCATCTGGCTTTCTCCTTACAACCGTCTGCTTTACAAAGACCTTCCTACCATCTTTCAAATATCTCCAATGACCTCTTCTTGTCCAGGCCATTGTCTTTGCATGGTATTCTCTTTTAGGAAGTTCTTCACGGATGCTAAATCTATAGGTTTTTCTACCTATTTTTCTACTGTTTTTTCCGACCTGTGTTGTATCCTTTGTTTCTGTATTACTATAATTACTTTCTTTCATATGAACAACTTCTTTATCTTCCATAAAATTCATCATAAAGTAACTTACTTGCATAAAGATATTTAAGGAATATAGCATTAGCTTGTCTTTCGCTAACGCAAACTCTTTTTCTAACTTATATTTCTTTAAATCATAAGTATTTACAATTTTATTTCTGATTTTCCCTTTATATATATAAGAGTGAAATTCTATGATTATATCACCATATGCATCATAAAGAGTAACATGAGTATCTTTTTCATGTAATTCAAACTGAAGATAAGTTCCCTGCGATAATCGATTCATTTTCACTTCCAGTTCAATTACGCCTTTTTCTAATGGGAAACCACCATTTTCAATATTATAATTTGCCTCGTACCATTTCTCGATTTTCTCCATTTGAGTAGCGGAGACTATGATTTTGTCATATCCTTCTGGCATTACAAATACCTTTTTATTTTTTGCTCCTAATAACGATAAGAAATTTTGATTTTTCATATGAACTCGTTCCTTTCAAAAGAATTTTTCAAATACCTGTTTTATAAATTCTTTATATCTTAGAACGAGAGGTTTACTTTCATAACCAAAATAAAAAACATCTTACTCTTTGGGTAAGATGCCTGGGATACACTCTTTACTTTCTTTCAATATTTCTATTGCAGTATCTATTTTCGTTAGCAATTCCTGATTTATATGATTAACCTGCGAAGAAGATAATGAAGGTTCATCCGTTCTTCCCAAAAGAAAATCCGATGACACATTCAATACATCGCATAATAAATCTAACATTTCTATAGAGGGCGTACTATAGCCTGTTTCATAATTAGATATGGTAGTTTTTTTCGTATTCACTTTTATCGCAAGTTCCTCTTGAGTGAGTCCACTCCATTTTCTTGCTAATCTTAATCGTTTTTTAAATACTCCCACTACGTCCAATGAATAGCCATCCTTTCAAACTCATAATTAGTTCTATCATAAACAAAAAAAGAAAGGATTTCCACCTTTCTTCTTTTCATGATTCATCCTTATTCTCTTTCAAATATAAATTTACTTCTGACATGTTCTTAATTACTGGTTTATCTTTTTCATATTTGATTTTTACTTTGTAAGTTCCTTTAGACGTAGTTGCTGTATAAACATCATATGAATTTCCCTGCTCTAATACAATCTCTTTCTCATTCACACCAATTTCTTTAGCAATTACTTTAGTTCTTTCTATGTCACCATCAGTATCCTCTACTATTTGAAATAGCCTTTCTCCTTGAACCTTTAATGCCCAAAATCCACAAAATACAAATAATACAACAAGGATGAATAGCACAACTGGAGGAATCCATTCACTATCCATAAAATCATAAGTGAACCTTATATTCTTTTGTTTTTCATTTTCTTCTTTATCCAATTTAACCACCATAATTACTCCTTTTGTAAGATGTTCAAACGATTCATTTTCGTGATAATAGACTTGTCATTTTTTTATGTCCATTTTTAATTAAAAATCATCTTTTGATGTGCTCATAGAAAACACCGACTAACTACAATTTTTTTCTAATAGACCCACTTAATTTTAATTAATTTATTTGAATTAATTGATTTACTTATCTGTAGAACTCATTTTTACTTGAGCTATATTTTCTATAACTGGTTTAGATTCCCCTTTTAACAGCTTACCAGCTTCAATTGTTTCTTTTATTTTAAATTTATATATACCTTTTGAAGTTGTTGCTGTATATAATCCTAACTCTAACTCTTCTCTGTCTTCATTTTCATTAATATCTTTTTTTATTACGACTTCTCTTTGAGGTATATCCAACTCATCAGCAACAATAGCCAGTATAGCAATGTTTTTGTTTTTTATGTATTTATTATCCTTTTCGTATAACGAAGTCGCTGTAAAATATAGTACGCATAGAACAGAAATAAATATGACTACAGCGATTACAACTTCCCAAGCTTCTTTCTTACTCATTTACCACAATTCCTCTCCATTAAAATTCATTTATTTTTAAAATATTTCTTATGAAACATGTTAGTGCAAAGAAAAGTCATTAGCTCACCATTTTGAACATCTACTCCCACTTCCATTTTGATATCAAACAGAAATTGAGTAGCAGTGAAATAGGATTTTAACCTTTACTTTTAAACAATTTCATCATTTTAAAAAATATGTTATAAAAATATACGTTATCCACATGATTCCCCACCATATTAAAAATCCATAAAGACACCCTTTAGCAATTTCCCAATCATATTTCTCTCCTTTTGGTGTTGTTATAACGCATATAATTGTTCCGATTATAGAGCCTAATAAGGTTGCTAAAAATGCATAAAACAATTGCGTTCCATCCATTTTATTTCCTCCTTAAAATATTTTTTATTTACTATCATCTGCTTCTTTCGTGGCAATTTTTATTTCTACGATTCTTTCAATCTTTGGCTTTTCACTATCTTTATCATTTATTTCAATAGAGTATACTCCTTTTTCCGTATCCGCTTGATAAATATTTGGTTCTTTATTCTTTAGAATAATTTTCGATTCAGAAACATGAACTTCTTTTGCAATCTCTTCTCTAATCTCCGATTCATACATTTTTTGTTTGTGTTCAATTGACCCGATGAATCCACCTAAGAGCAGATAAAGCAAAGATATACCTAATATGCTAAAAATGAATGCAATAAATAATTCAAAATAATCATCCATATAAACATCCTCCTTTCTATAAAAATCATACTAAATTCATTAACTATAGTCAATATAAAAACCAACAATATAACTAAGTTATCTTCATAACTTCCTATTTACTGACAACAAAAAAAGACTACAAAAAGTAGTCTTACTGTTCTTCTTCAGAGAAGTATTCAATATAAGCATCAAAATCTGAGTCTAAACATTTTAAAGATATTTTTTTAGACCTATCTAATTCACGATAATGTCTTTTGTAGTAAGGATTATCCCCCTTAAAATTCGGGTCATCCACTAATGTATTCTTAATATGTCTCTCTAATTTATCAAGTATAAATCTATCTACCCTTTTTATATCTAAATCCCTAATTTCATCAAATGCATCCTTAATGTATGCATTATATATATAAAACACAACCATTTCGGCTTCAAAACATCCTGAAGGGAAAAAGCTCCTAAACTTAGGTTTCAGAGATTCCTTTGCTTTATCAAATAATGACTCATCTATATACACACATCCTTCTGGATACCGTTCTACTAAGCTATCGCATACTTCTTTAAGCTCTAACAGTTCAGGCTTAGACTTGCAAAGTAATGATATGTATTTCAAGATGAAGACTTCAATATCAGAAATCTTTTTCTTTAATACAATTGTATATAATTCTTTTACTTCCTTTAGTACTTCAATAATTAATTTATCATCTTCTACCTTATTTGGTTTCTCTTGTACCCTCATTTTCTTTATCTCCTTTTACAAGTTCAGTACCGATAAAAAGCAATAAATTTCTAAATGGAATAAAACAACCATTTTAACCATTATTCTCTTAGCAACTCCACATTCCTTAATTTTATGGAACTTAAAGAGATTTGTTGATTTCTATTCATTACTTTCAAACTTGCCAGCTTTGTATTTGATTTTTTATAAAAAGGATTTTTACTTAGAATTCCCTCAATTTCAGTCAGTTTTATATTTCTTAATGTATTCATATTTTTTTACCTGCATTTTCTTATCTTGGGTTAATTGATTGATATCATCTCTTAATCTTCCTAATTCACAGTCAGCATGAAAGGCTATACCAAGTAGAATACAAAATACCAAACCCGTTGCAACTGTTAGCATATCTTCATCTTCGTTTAATTATTTTTGGGGAAGTCTGTAGAACTCCCTCCTTTTTCAAATGCTCTCTAATCTTATTTGATAATACCGTATCTTCTTTGCTACCGTTCCCTTCCATATTCCAAGCAAAATACCACTTTTCTAAAATTCGTTGTAATTCATCATTATTTAGCTCTAATTTTTTATCATCATCATTTAAGGTTTCTATCGTTTCAATACAGTCATCACCATAAGCACTTGAGGGATACCTTTCGTAGAATTTTTCTTTTGCATCGCTCTCATTATCTGCGGTTGCTTTGTAAGTTTGAATTTCATTTACAAATCGGTTGTAAAAAATAACTACATACTTATTCATTGTTAACCTCTCTTCTATATACACATATAAATTATTTATTCTTTCATAAGCATCATAAAAATCTCTTTTGCTTGATATTCTTTCGGGATTTGTTTCACTGCTTCCTGTGGTGTATTCCCCTCTAAAACTGTCCAGAACGAACGTCTAACCACTTTACCTTTCACCACAGACTCTCTTATGTAATTCGTGTGATACTTCATCCTATGCCCTTCTTCCTTTAAAATGTTTTATGCCACCATGCTTTAAATGTCTTCTTCCATTTTCCATTCACTAATTCAAATCCATCTATATAACACTTACCATTTATCGTTGTTATGTTTTGTCCATTCATTTCTTCATGAAAAGGAATAACAGAACTCCCTGAAACTACAACTCTATCCGTTTGATTTACAATGACTGCTCCTCCACAAAATGCTCCCATTTCCATCACCCCTTCTATTTAAAGTAAGATTTTATTCTATAAAAAAAAGAGGAAGCAAAATCTCCCTCTTTTTTTAATTTAGTTATTAAGCATCTAAACCATATGCTTTTACAAGTGCGGCCAAGCCACCTTGGAAACCTGCTCCAACAGCATTGAATTTCCACTCACCGTTATGACGGTATAATTTACAGAACACAACAGCCGTTTCAATTGAGAAGTCTTCACCTAAATCAAAGCGGAAGATTTCCTCTCCTGTATCTTGATTCACTAAACGAACAAATGCATTTTTTACTTGTCCAAAGTTTTGATTACGGTTTAATGCATCGTAGATTGTTACAGTAAATGCAATTTCCTCAACATTAGAAGGTACTTTGTCTAAATGAACAACTAATTGCTCGTCATCACCGTCTCCCCCACCTGTTAGGTTGTCACCTGAATGAACAACAGAACCACAAGTTGATTTTAGATTGTTATAGAAAATAAAATCTAAGTCTTTTGCACATTTACCTGCTGAATTTAATAGAAACGCAGATGCATCTAAGTCAAAATCATGACCACCATCAAATTCATTAACATCCCAACCTAAACCAATCATTACATTTTTCAGGTTCTCTCTACCTTTTGTAAGGTCTACTTTTTGTCCTTTTTGCAATTGAATTGCCATAATCAATTCCTCCAATATGTATTAAGATTTAAGCTCTACTTATATAAAACCACATATATCAACTATAGTCAATATAAAAATAATAATATATAATATAGTTAATAAATAAAAACTTAAGGGAAGGAGATGAGGTTAAATGTTTTTTCTTTGGAATGCTCTTAATATAGGATTGCTTATCGCCTCAGGGATTGCAATTCATAATAACAATATGAAATCTGGAATCATTTATGGAGTGATTGGCGGGATATCTCTTTTACTCAGCATACTTTACTACTATAGAAGACAACTTATGAAAAATAATGCGGATTCAACTATGGGAGTTTGTATTGATAGTCTGGATTGTTTAGCTTGTGACATGAATCAAAAAAATGGATTTGATTGCGTGGATATTGAATGTGGTAAAATGCAGATTTTAGAAATTGATTGTGATGGTGTAGAATGCATGAACGCAGATTGCTGTAGTTTATAACGAAAAGAAAGGTGCTTTTAACATGATGAAACCTACAATGTTTTTGTATAAGGCTTGCTTATTAATACCATGTCATCGAAGAAAAGAAAGATGTTTACATATAAGAGGAAAACAAATGCCTATATGCACACGATGTTTTGCCATACTCTTAGGACATTTACTAATCCCTCTATTCTTTATGTACTCTGTACCTTTCTATATAGGTTTTCTGCTACAAATCCCCATGGTAGTTGATGGATACACACAATTAAAGAAATGGAGAACCAGTAATCACGTCTTGCGGTTCCTAACAGGTATTATAAGCGGTGCAGGATTGTCCATTTTAATCATCGCTTTTGTACGTCTACTTACTAATTAAAAAACAGAGGAGGAATAGACCTTTAGATTAAAATTCATATTAAATCTATTAATAAGAATAGCTATTTCAATATTACTTTATGGTTCTTTTCACTTCATTCTGTTTTTAGAAAGTAATCGACTATAAAAATATTTAACCTTATTGACTTTTTTGTATACATATGCGAAACTATTAAAGGCTGTTATACTTAAAGAATCACCAAAAAGAGGATGCATATGCATCCTCTTTTTATTTATACTATTAATGGCTCAACTCTTTAATCTCTAACTTTTCTACTTTGATAATGGCTCCTTCTTTGAAAGTTACATGATAGGAGCCTTCTTTTGTCTTTACTTCATAAAATGCTTTATTACGACCAATAGGTTCTATAGACTCTATTTCATCTGCATTTTTCAAATGCAAGCTATCTGCAACAGCTTTCCTTTCCTGCTTTGTTATTTCATTCATTAAAGCTCCTCCTGATAGTGCAAAACATAGAGCACTAATAACTACCAATATCAATGACCATGAGTTTTCAACAAAAAGAACTCTATACATAAACACAAATACCAGTATAAAAAATACCAAAGTTAAAATTTTTAATAAAAAATATAAATTTAAATTTAACATCCTTCTATCCCCTTGTTAGTCTCAATAATACTTATATGTAATTTGAATGATTCTACTTTTCTCCATTTACCTTTTCTACCTTACTAACAGTTGGTACTAAGGCTCCACTTTCAAAAGTTACATGATAAAAACCATCTTTTATCTTCACTTCATAGAATGACTTGTCATGACGACCTATCGAATTCATTGACTCTATTTCATTTTCATTTTTTAAATGTAAACTATCCACAACGGCTTTCTTCTGATAGTTTGCTTGTAGCGGAAAGAAAATAAAAGAACTAACAATAAAGCATACAATTGTAATCATTGGAAGTTGGTATATGATATCTGATTTATCCCCAAAAAAGAGGACTCCCAGCATAAATAACATGGTTAATACTAAAAAACCAATAACAGTAAACTTAATCAAAATATAAAAAGTCACTTTCTTCACTCCTTTTCTGTTTCAGTAATTTTATATAATTCAGTAAGCCTTATAATCTTTGTTATTTTTATATCACTATCAAAAATAACAACATATTGTTTATCTAATTTCTTTATGATGTAGCCTTTTTGATTTTTTTGAACTTCCCCCTCACTATCTTCAAAATCATGAAAAACAATATCGTTTTCATTAACATCTAAAGCTTTTGCTACTGATTGATATTCTATTTTTACGGAGTTCTCTTTCTCTTTCTGCATGTTATTGAAATCTATCAAGAATACTGCCAGTAAGGAAACAAGTGCCCCACATAAAAACGAAACATAGAAAAACTCTGAAGGCATTCTTTTATTTGTAATTTTTTCATATTCCCACTCTTTCGATAGAATTGTAATAAATAAAATGAAAAAGCCAATGGAACTTAACGCGAAAACAAGAATGACTTTATAACAATCTTGAAAATGAAAAAACGTCAACACATTATCAGCCCCTGTCCTCATTCATCATAACATTATCATTGACTATAGTAAATAAAAAACAGAAGAGTGAACTCTCTCCTGTTTTTTAGTATCCATAATATAATTATTGTAAACTATGATTGCAATTCTAAAATATTTAAATTATTTTCAAACTCTTTTAATTCATGAGTATCTAAACTCTCTGCATCCACAAGCTTTTTCTCCTCATTTCCCACTTGTGTAAACATTTTTTCACTTCGGTAATTCACTGAAACATAGCCGTAGTACCAAGGGAATAAGCCACTACCGAATCGGACCTTAAATACAATCTCTCTTTCTCTTTCATCAAATGCAATATCAGTCGCTCTTACAACAATATAATCTTTTCCTTTTCTGTCCCCATTGTCTATCATGTATAATGCTGTTTTATAAAAAAGTAAAAGTCCCTTTCTTGCAAACTCAACATCAATTCCGTAGGTATCACTATATTTTTGGATTTGTTCCATCGTTTCTTGCTGATTAATTAATAGTTTTACAACCATATATCTATCGCCTCTTTCTTTTTTAATTTAATTAAGATTTACTATTCTATTTCATACCTATTCTTTTTATAAGAGTCTATCCTAATTTTTTGTTTGAGATATAATCATACTCCACAAAATATTCATTCTCTGGAAAATCATCAGGGTTCAAACTGTCTTGATTGATTTGTTCAAGATTCAGCTTCTCTTTAACATGATTAGCAAACAGATAATATAACCGTTGATTACGTAGCAAGTTTTTTAACAACGTTAAGGTCGAAAATTTTCGTTCCACTAATTGAAGTCTTTCATCATTTGAAATCTCAGCAAATAACCATTTATCTGTTTCTTTATTTACGTCCTCTACAAAATAGTGTAGATAATACTTATCCTCTTTTGACTTAGTAATAAAAAATAAAGGAAAATCATAAAAGTCAAAGATATGGATTGTTACAGTATGTAAATATTCCTCTATTGGTATTAAAATCATTCTAATATCCTCCTTAAAGCCAACAATAATTATCAAGATTCACTTCTGATTTTAACCTTAAAATAACAGAAGACTCTCCTATGAAATGCACTACATAATTACCTTTTCCAAATGATACACGACCTATATTATTCGTTTCATAAACAATATTAATTTCATTTTTAGAAAGATTAAGTTCTTCTGCTACATTCTTTAATCTTTCTTCTTGAATCGTATCCTGTCTTGTCTGCATCATATAAGAATATGAACCTATTACAATCAGGATTACTCCAAGTGACATAAATAGATGTCCTTTATATTCATGACCACTTTTATTTAATACCAATATAAGCCAACTAACGAAACCGCATATAAATATTATGATACCTGCTATAAGTATATACATACATACGTACTCACTCTTTTTCTGACTTGTTCTTTAGTTCTTCTATTTTTACAATGGTTGCAGTTTTTTGTTTGAATTGAACATAATAATCACCTTTTAATGAAATAGCATTCATAGAATCCCTATACTCGGATTCAAATCTTATCTGTTCTTTAGGAATATTTAATTCCTTTGATATACTATTTTCTCTATCACTATTAAGCTTTTCATGTGGTGCTTTAGCATTACTAAGTACGTCAGATATGCCCAATACAATAATTATTAATGCAGAAAGAAATAATATAACTACTGATGTTATACCTATAACATCATTATTTTTTTTATCTGCGATATGCATTAATAACAATCCAAATACAAAACTAATGATTAAAACAATATATATCATCATTTCTTCCCCTTCCTAATGCCAAGTATTATACAAAACCCATACAACAATCGGAAAGCTTATAAATCCAATAGCAAGATTATAAGCTTCCTCTTTAAACGTATAATCCTCACTTTTCATTCCTTCATATATACAAAATGCACTTATAAGTAGCATTGGTATTTCAGATAGCCAGAATAAATAATTCACCGTAGCCACCCTTTATTTATAAGTCTCTGTTTGTTTTCTCTCTTTTATGAATGGCTACAATTGAATCAGTATCTTTTTTAAATAGAATTGCGTATACCCCGTCCTGTGTAATTGCCTCATAATAATCTTTTCCTTCTCTATTTTTTTCTTCTTTAATTTCTATTTTAGATTCTGGCTTCTTCAATTCTTTTGAAATAGCTTTATATCTATTTTCTTTAAGCTCTTGCATTCCCTCAAGATAGTCAAATCCAAATAAGCCAATAGCACTTAAAAACAGCATACATGCAAATATGCCCAAAACATCTTTCCATTTCATATTTATTCACCCTTTCATTTTTACAATCGCCTCTATTTTATTGTTATTTCTTGATAGTTCAATAAGGTAGTTTCCTTTTTCTGTTTTTGCTATATATTCTATTTGTGTTCCCTTTTCTAACACCACTTGTTCTTTCTTTACATTTAATTTCTTTGCTACAAGTTGTCTAATATTAGATAATGATTGTTGTTTATCTAATCGTTTTACCGCTACTTTGTTTTCATCAGCTACTTCATAGGCACTATGTAAAGCCTTTAAAGTCTGAAATATCAAGCCTGATGCTGAGATAAAACACAATAGAGTCCAATATAGTTTCTTTGTTTCTATTTCAGCCATTTGAAAGAAACATGTTAAAAACAGAAATGCGATAAACAAGTAAATATCTCTTTCATCCATGTGTTGTATTGACGTTATCATTTTTTAAATCCTTTACACAGAATATTCAAACTTTATTATTCAAACCTTTTATACGATTCATTATCCTATCAAAATCCACGAAGGTTCTTTTTTAAAACGAACACCATCGTTATCCTTCCTTCACATATATAAGATATATGTTTCTATATTCTTTAGTTAAAGAGCTTAGAAAAGTTTGGGTCTGCAATAATTGTCAAAACTGCCATAATCCCTACAACAGTAACTAAAATTAAAGTGGACCTATTTGGTTTAATTACATACAAAATGCTTGAAAGTACAAATGAAATACATACTACCAACTGTATAACTAATAATTTTTCCCTACTTATATTTAGTAATATATCCACCATTATCCTCATCTCTCAATTCATTATTTTACAGCCTCTACATTGTTAATCTTATCGAGTTTAAACAGCATACCTTCTTTTACATAGGCTTTATAGGTTTCTGTTTTTGTGAC
>NZ_JAKUFQ010000126.1:0-14163 GCF_022663475.1 Bacillus cereus group sp. BfR-BA-01382 | reverse complement strand
GGCAGCATATAATATCGAATTGGAAGAGTTTCATATTGCCTATCAATGGTTATTACGTGTTGAAAGAGAAGGATATTTGCCCGTATAATTATGAAAAAGAATCGTTCAGTTCTTGAAACGAGCATATTCTATGTTATAATGTAAGGGTTGCAAAAGGCAGAAATCTGCCTGTTTGTAAGAGAAGAGAAGTGCAATTCTCTTACTTAATATGTTTCATATTATTCTCGAACAAAATATACCGTAGTTGTCTTCTGGGCAATTAGTAGATTGGAACATTATATCTGAAAGCTTTTGCTAGAGGGTTATTTGTGTATTTGTTATTTCAAAAAAGAGATAATGAAGATTTTAATCTATAGAGGTATGTGCATACATTATTATAGTTGGAGGGAAAGAATAAATGTCTACAAAATGGGAAAAATTAGAAGGTAACGTTGGCGTTTTAACAATCGAAGTTGATGCTAAAGAAGTAAACAACTCTATCGACGCTGCGTTCAAAAAAGTAGTAAAAACAATTAACGTACCAGGTTTCCGTAAAGGAAAAATGCCTCGTCCATTATTCGAACAACGCTTTGGTATTGAATCTTTATACCAAGATGCTTTAGATATCATTTTACCAAAAGCATACGGTGAAGCGATTGAAGAAGCTGGTATCTTCCCAGTTGATCATCCTGAAATCGACATCGAGAAGTTCGAAAAAAATGCTAACCTTATCTTCACTGCAAAAGTTACAGTGAAACCTGAAGTTAAATTAGGTGAGTACAAAGGTTTAGCAGTAGAAAAAGTTGAAACAACTGTAACTGACGAAGATGTAGAGAACGAATTAAAATCTTTACAAGAGCGTCAAGCTGAACTAGTTGTTAAAGAAGAAGGAACTGTTGAAAACGGTGATACAGCTGTAATCGACTTCGAAGGTTTCGTTGATGGCGAAGCATTTGAAGGCGGAAAAGGCGAAAACTACTCTCTAGCAATCGGTTCTGGTACATTCATCCCAGGTTTCGAAGAGCAAGTAATCGGTCTTAAATCTGGTGAGTCTAAAGACGTTGAAGTATCATTCCCAGAAGAGTACCATGCTGCTGAATTAGCTGGCAAACCAGCAACATTCAAAGTAACAATTCACGAAATCAAAACAAAAGAACTTCCTGAGTTAAACGACGAGTTCGCTAAAGAAGCAGACGAAGCGGTTGCAACTCTTGATGAATTAAAAGCAAAACTTCGCACAAACTTAGAAGAAGGCAAAAAGCACGAAGCTGAGCACAAAGTACGTGACGAAGTAGTAGAATTAGCTGCTGCTAACGCTGAAATCGAACTTCCAGAAGCTATGATCAACACTGAGTTAGATCGTATGGTTCGTGAATTCGAGCAACGTTTAAGCCAACAAGGTATGAACCTTGAGCTTTACTACCAATTCACAGGTACTGACGCTGACAAATTAAAAGAGCAAATGAAAGAAGATGCACAAAAACGTGTAAGAATCAATCTTGTTCTTGAAGCTATCATTGAAGCTGAAAACATCGAAGTTACTGAAGAAGAAGTAACTGCAGAAGTTGAAAAAATGGCTGAAATGTACGGTATGCCAGTAGACGCTATCAAGCAAGCTCTTGGAAGTGTAGACGCTTTAGCTGAAGATCTTAAAGTGCGTAAAGCTGTAGACTTCTTAGTAGAAAACGCTGCATAATAAAATAACAAGGCACGATTTTAATCGTGCCTTGTTTTATAAATATAGAAATATATTTATAAAACTTTTCGATGGAGAAGGAAATGTTCCTTTACAAGTCGAATATACATATTTCAAAAGTTTTAAAATTTTTTTATTTGTACATAACTAGTCATATTATTTGTATTTCTCGCCACGTAGTGACATAATATGTATTTACATACGATACATTTATCGTGTACATACGAAGGCAAGAGGTTAGCACTTTGTAAGGGGTGTGAAAATATGTTTAAATTTAATGATGAAAAAGGGCAATTAAAATGTTCTTTCTGTGGTAAAACACAAACGCAAGTTCGAAAGTTAGTGGCAGGTCCAGGTGTTTACATTTGTGACGAGTGTATCGAACTTTGTACTGAAATTGTACAAGAGGAGCTTGCGAAGGACGAAGAAGTAGAATTCAAAGATGTACCGAAACCGGTAGAAATTCGTGAAATCTTAGATGAGTATGTCATCGGGCAAGATAGCGCGAAAAAAGCACTAGCGGTAGCGGTATATAATCATTACAAACGCATTAATTCTAACAGCAAAATTGATGATGTAGAATTAGCGAAGAGTAATATCGCACTTATCGGGCCAACAGGTAGTGGTAAAACATTACTGGCACAAACGTTAGCGCGTATTTTAAATGTTCCATTTGCAATCGCGGACGCAACATCTTTAACAGAAGCTGGATATGTTGGGGAAGATGTAGAAAATATCTTACTAAAATTAATTCAAGCAGCTGATTATGATGTAGAGAAAGCGGAAAAAGGAATCATTTATATTGATGAGATTGATAAAGTGGCACGTAAGTCCGAAAATCCATCAATTACACGTGATGTATCTGGTGAAGGTGTGCAGCAGGCACTTCTGAAAATTTTAGAAGGTACTGTAGCAAGCGTTCCACCTCAAGGTGGTCGTAAGCATCCGCACCAAGAGTTCATTCAAATTGATACAACGAACATCTTATTCATTTGTGGTGGAGCGTTTGATGGCATTGAGCCGATTATTAAACGTCGCCTTGGTGAGAAAGTAATTGGATTTGGTTCTGAGAAGAAAAATGCTGATGTAAATGAGAAGCATGTTTTATCTCACGTATTACCAGAGGATCTTTTAAGATTTGGTTTAATTCCAGAGTTTATCGGTCGTCTTCCAGTTATTGCGAACCTAGAGCCACTTGATGAAGATGCTCTTGTTGATATTTTAACGAAACCGAAAAATGCACTTGTTAAGCAATTCCAAAAACTATTGGAGCTTGACGATGTTGAGTTAGAGTTTGAAGAAGGTGCACTAATCGAAATTGCGAAAAAAGCAATTGAACGTAAAACGGGTGCTCGTGGACTTCGTTCTATTATTGAAGGCTTAATGCTTGATGTAATGTTCGAACTTCCATCTCGTAAAGATATCGAGAAGTGTATTCTTACAAAAGAAACAGTAGCTGATAATGAACCGCCAAAATTGGTGTTACAAGACGGTACTGTACTTGATACAAAAACATCTGCATAATGCGAAAGGGAAACAGCAATTTTTATAATTGCTGTTTTTCTTTATGTTTAGCTACGTTCCTCCGCGGAAATACTAAGAGATAAAATATTGCGGGAGGAAATAAATAATGAGCTGGACAAATATATTTTTAGTTGTTCAACTTGTTTTTGGTGTAATTGTCGGATTATATTTCTGGCATTTACTTCGAAATCAACGAACACAAAAAGTTTCAATTGATCGAGAATCGAAAAAAGAATTAGAACAGCTTCGTAAAATGCGTGAGATTTCTTTAACAGAGCCGCTAGCAGAAAAGGTGCGTCCTACAACCTTTTTAGATATTGTAGGGCAAGAGGACGGGATTAAGTCGTTAAAAGCGGCTCTTTGTGGTCCGAATCCGCAACATGTAATCATATATGGCCCGCCAGGTGTTGGGAAAACAGCGGCAGCACGTCTTGTATTAGAAGAAGCGAAACGAAATCCTAAATCTCCATTTCGTACGAATGCAACATTTATTGAACTTGATGCGACGACAGCTCGGTTTGATGAACGTGGTATCGCAGACCCTTTAATTGGTTCGGTGCATGATCCGATTTATCAAGGTGCTGGGGCGATGGGACAAGCAGGTATTCCGCAACCGAAAAAAGGTGCTGTAACAGATGCGCATGGTGGTATTTTGTTTATTGATGAGATTGGCGAACTCCATCCGATTCAAATGAACAAAATGTTAAAGGTGTTAGAAGATCGAAAAGTATTTTTAGAAAGTGCGTACTATAGTGAAGAAAATACGATGATCCCAACATATATACATGATATTTTCCAAAAAGGCTTACCGGCAGATTTTCGCTTAGTTGGAGCAACGACACGTTCGCCAGAGGAAATTCCTCCTGCTATTCGGTCACGTTGCTTAGAAGTATTTTTCCGTGAATTAGATACGGAAGAAATTCAAAAAGTAGCGAAAAATGCCGCGGAAAAAGTAGAAATGCAAATAGGCGAAAATGGTATTGAAATGATTGGGATGTATGCAAGAAATGGACGAGAAGCGATTAATCTCGTGCAAATCTCTGCTGGTATGGCGATAAATGAAGAACGTTCTTTCATTAAAGATGAAGATATAGAGTGGGTTGTTCACTCAAGTCAGCTTACACCGAAATACGAAAAGCACATTTATCCGATTCCAAGGATTGGTCTTGTAAATGGTCTTGCTGTATACGGACCAAATACAGGTGCGTTATTAGAAATTGAAGTAACAGCAATTCCGGCGAAAGATAAAGGGTCGGTAAATGTTACCGGAATTGTAGAAGAAGAAAGTATTGGTAGTCAAACGAAATCGATTCGCCGTAAAAGTATGGCAAAAGGCTCTGTTGATAATGTATTAACAGTACTTCGTTCTTTAGATGTGTTGCCAGAAGGATACGATATACATATTAATTTTCCAGGTGGTATCCCAATTGATGGACCTTCTGCAGGAATCGCTATGGCAACAGGTGTATATTCTGCGGTGCATCGCACATATGTAAATAATGAAGTAGCGATGACAGGTGAAATAAGTATACACGGAGAAGTAAAGCCTATTGGTGGCGTGTACGCAAAAATAAAAGCTGCGAAAAAAGCGGGAGCTAAGAAAGTCATTATTCCTGCTGAAAATATGCAACCATTTTTGTATACTATAAAGGGAATCGAAATTATTCCTGTCCGTAAGTTAAAAGAAGTATTTGAGTTAACATTTATGCAAGAAAATGCGCATAGAGAGCTAGATGTACATACTAACGTAGACGAAACAGATGCACAATCTATGTAAAAATAAACAATAATAAAATTTGCCAGACTTCGTTTAAGTTTGTATGCTTAATCGGAGTCTTTTTTCTTTTCGTGAGGTAGAAAAATAAGCTATTTATAATTGCGAGGAATCTCAGCAATTGCATCTAGGTGTATTGTAATATAAAATAGTTGAACAGGAGTTTAATTTATTATGGAGGTGCTATGTCTAGTATGAATACGAACGAAAGAATCGTGCCCCTCCTACCATTAAGAGGCGTTCTCGTATATCCAACGATGGTTTTGCATCTTGATGTAGGACGTGATAAATCGATACAAGCACTAGAGCAGGCGGCAATGGATGAAAATATCATCTTTTTAGCAATGCAAAAAGAAATGAATATCGATGATCCGAAAGAAGATGACATATATAGTGTAGGTACAGTGGCGAAAGTCAAGCAAATGTTAAAATTGCCGAACGGTACGCTTCGTGTCCTTGTGGAAGGTTTACATAGAGCAGAAGTAATAGAGTTTATCGAAGAAGAAAATATAGTACAAGTGTCTATTAAAACGGTAACTGAAGAAGTAGAAGATGATTTAGAAGAGAAAGCTCTTATGCGTACGTTACTGGAGCATTTCGAACAATATATTAAAGTTTCGAAAAAAGTTTCAAATGAAACATTTGCAACGGTAGCTGATGTAGAAGAACCAGGGAGATTAGCTGATCTAATTGCTTCTCACTTGCCGATTAAAACGAAGCAGAAACAAGAGATTCTAGAGATTGTATCTGTAAAAGAACGATTACATACACTTATTTCAATTATTCAAGATGAACAAGAGTTACTTAGCCTAGAAAAGAAGATTGGACAAAAAGTGAAACGTTCAATGGAGCGCACGCAAAAAGAATATTTCTTACGTGAGCAAATGAAGGCGATTCAAACTGAACTTGGCGACAAAGAAGGTAAGGGCGGAGAAGTAGAAGAACTTCGTGAAAAAATTGAACAGTCAGGAATGCCTGAAGAAACAATGAAGGCTGCGCTGAAAGAATTAGATCGTTATGAAAAGTTACCAGCAAGTTCTGCGGAGAGTGGTGTTATTCGCAATTATATTGATTGGTTATTAGCGCTTCCGTGGACAGAGGCAACAGAAGATATAATTGATCTTGCTCATTCAGAAGAGATTTTAAATAACGATCATTACGGTCTTGAAAAAGTGAAAGAGCGTGTACTTGAATATTTAGCTGTACAGAAGTTAACGAATTCATTAAAAGGACCTATCCTTTGTTTAGTAGGCCCTCCTGGGGTCGGCAAAACTTCGTTAGCGCGTTCAATTGCAACATCATTGAATCGTAAATTTGTCCGTGCATCTCTTGGTGGTGTGCGTGATGAATCTGAAATTCGTGGTCACCGCCGTACATATGTTGGAGCAATGCCAGGACGCATTATTCAAGGTATGAAAAAGGCGAAAACAGTTAATCCAGTCTTCTTATTAGATGAGATTGATAAAATGTCTAACGATTTCCGTGGAGATCCATCAGCGGCATTACTTGAAGTATTAGATCCAGAACAAAACCATAACTTCAGTGATCATTACATTGAAGAACCATATGATCTATCGAAAGTTATGTTTGTAGCAACCGCTAATACACTTTCAAGTATTCCAGGTCCATTACTTGACCGTATGGAAATCATTTCGATTGCTGGCTATACAGAACTTGAAAAAGTACACATTGCTCGTGAGCATTTATTGCCGAAACAATTAAAAGAGCATGGCTTACGAAAAGGTAATTTACAAGTGCGTGATGAGGCGCTTCTTGAAATTATTCGTTATTATACACGTGAGGCTGGTGTTCGTACGCTAGAACGCCAAATTGCAAAAGTTTGCCGTAAAGTAGCGAAAATTATCGTTACAGCAGAACGTAAACGTATCGTTGTGACAGAGAAAAAGATTGTTGATTTACTTGGTAAACACATATTCCGTTATGGGCAAGCTGAAAAAACAGACCAAGTTGGTATGGCAACAGGTCTAGCTTACACAGCAGCAGGCGGCGATACACTTGCAATTGAAGTTTCTGTAGCGCCAGGAAAAGGGAAACTAATTTTAACGGGGAAACTTGGGGATGTTATGAAAGAATCAGCACAAGCTGCGTTTAGTTATATACGCTCTCGTGCAGAAGAGCTTCAGATTGACCCGAATTTCCATGAGAAAAATGATATTCATATTCATGTTCCAGAAGGAGCAGTTCCAAAAGATGGACCGTCAGCAGGTATTACGATGGCAACGGCACTTATTTCTGCACTAACAGGTATTCCTGTAAGTAAAGAAGTAGGTATGACAGGTGAAATTACACTTCGTGGTCGTGTATTACCAATTGGTGGCTTAAAAGAAAAAACATTAAGTGCTCACCGCGCAGGCTTAACAAAAATTATTTTGCCAGCAGAAAACGAGAAAGATTTAGATGATATTCCAGAGAGCGTAAAAGAAAACCTTACGTTTGTGCTTGCATCTCATTTAGATGAAGTATTGGAGCACGCATTAGTAGGAGTGAAACAATGAAAGTAACAAAAGCAGATATTGTAATTAGTGCTGTTAAACCAGAACAATATCCAGACAGTGATTTACCAGAAATTGCATTAGCAGGTCGTTCAAATGTCGGGAAGTCTTCCTTTATTAATAAAATTTTAAATCGTAAAAAGTTAGTGCGTATTTCTTCTAAACCAGGAAAAACGCAAACACTGAACTTTTTCTTAATCAATGAGATGATGCATTTTGTTGACGTTCCAGGTTATGGATATGCGAAAGTGTCTAAATCGGAGCGCGCGGCATGGGGGAAAATGATTGAAACGTACTTTACAACGCGTAAGCAATTAGACGCAGCTGTATTAGTAGTTGATTTACGTCACCAACCAACAAGTGATGACGTGATGATGTATGATTTCTTAAAGCATTATGAAATCCCAACAATTATTATTGCGACGAAAGCCGATAAAATCCCGAAAGGGAAATGGCAAAAGCATTTAAAAGTTGTAAAAGAAACGCTTGCTGTTGAAATTGGCGATGAAATCGTTCTATTCTCTTCTGAAACAGGACTTGGAAAAGAAGAAGCGTGGAAGGCAATTCATAAAATGACAAAAACAAAAAACGCGTGACGAATGTCGCGCGTTTTTTTATTTACTACATTTTTTATTTTACGTTTAATGTAACCTCGATATTTCCTCTCGTTGCTTTCGAATATGGACATACACCGTGAGCCGCTTCTACAAGTTCTTTTGCTTCGCTATGTGAAACGCCAGCGACATGTACATCAAGCACGGCAGATAGGCCAAAACCACCATCTGTATCTTTTCCGATAGAAACGTGAGCGGTTACTTCTGTACTTTCTACTTTCATACGTTTTGTACGAATGACAAGTTGTAATGCACTATCAAAACAAGCTGCATAACCAGCTGCAAATAGTTGTTCTGGATTTGTTGCTTCTCCGCCTGCACCACCTAGTGCTTTCGGCATTTTTACATCAAGATTTAATATGCCATCATCTGAAACTACTTTCCCATTTCTTCCACCTGTTGCTGTTACTGAAGCAGTATATAATTTATCCATATTTATTCCCCTTTTCCATCATTAATTGTTTTCATTGTTTCAATTAGTTTATTTAGCTCAATTAATAAAGAGCGATATTCTTGCTCTGTAATTCCTAAATTTGTAGCCATCGTTGTCGGTAATGAACAAGCCTTTTCCTTTAAATCTTTGCCTTGTTCTGTTAATTCAATACAAACTTTTCGCTCGTCTTCTTTGGAACGAACACGTTTTACAAGTTTTAATGATTCCATTCGTTTTAACATAGGTGTTAACGTACCGGAATCTAAAAATAGACGTTCTCCAATTTCTTTTACTGTTAGTCCATCTTGCTCCCATAGTACGAGTAAAGTAATGTACTGGGGATACGTAATACCCATCTCTTCTAAATAAGGTCGATAAAAACGAGTAACCTCTCTAGAACAGGCATAAATAGAAAAACAAAGTTGGTTATCTAGATGCAAAGAGTCCTCTGTCATACATAACTCCCTTCTAATTAAGTTGTGCACAACTTAATTTTGTAAAATCAATATAACGAAAAAGAAATAAAATGTCAAATACATTGTATTGAGAAAGTGTTTGCTACATTTTGGAACAATCATACATATTTTCCTTCATGATGAAAGAAGATAGGAAAGATGATGTTATAATTTATATGGAATAGTTTCCATCACTTGATTATGAGGACTTTTTTTGGTAACGTACAAATAGAGTTATTAATTTATAATCATTATAAAGTAGAAGATTTCTTTATTAGTTTACTGAATCTCCTTTATTACATACGGAGAATAATTAAAAAATAATCGGTTGTTCACACGATTGTCAGATTCATAAGAGGAAAGTTGTATTATGATAGTAGATAAAGTGATAAAACGGGTGAAGGGGGACATGCTGCGTGCATATTCTTGTTGTTAGTGTAAATTATCGAACAGCCCCTGTAGAATTTCGTGAGAAACTCACATTTCAGGCAGCAGAGCTAGAGCGAGCGATGACTACATTACAAAATCAAAAGAGCGTGTTAGAGAATGTCATTGTATCAACTTGTAATCGCACTGAGATTTATGCTGTTGTCGATCAATTACACACGGGACGGTATTATATTAAGAAGTTTTTAGCTGATTGGTTTCAGCTTGAAATAGAAGAAGTCGCGCCATATTTAACTATTTTTGAACAAGATGGTGCAATAGATCATTTATTCCGCGTAACGTGCGGTTTAGATTCGATGGTAGTCGGAGAAACACAGATTTTAGGTCAAATAAAAGATAGCTTTTTAGAAGCGCAACAAGTTAAAGCAACAGGCACAATTTTTAATGAATTGTTTAAGCAAGTCATTACATTAGCAAAACGTGCCCACTCAGAAACAACAATCGGGGAAAGTGCAATGTCTGTTAGTTATGCTGCTGTTGAGCTTGGAAAGAAAATATTTGGCGAGTTAACAGATTGTCATGTGCTTATTCTTGGTGCTGGTAAAATGGGCGAACTTGCACTGCAAAACTTATATGGAAGTGGTGCTCGTAAAGTAACAGTTATGAATAGGACACTTTCGAAAGCAGAAGTAATGGCTGAGAAATATATGGGACATGCAAAATCGTTAAGCGAATTGCAATGTGCATTATTAGAAGCAGATATTTTAATTAGTTCAACTGGTGCATCTGAGTATGTCATTACGAAAGAGATGATGACAAAGGTGGAGAAAATGCGCTCTGGTCGCCCTTTATTTATGGTTGATATTGCAGTACCACGTGATATTGATCCAGCGATTGATGAGTTAGAAGGTTCTTTTTTATATGACATTGATGATCTGCAAGGAGTAGTGGAAGCAAATCGTGCTGAGCGTTTGAAAGAAGCGGAGAAAATTCAATTTATGATTGAAGAGGAAATTGTTCTATTTAAAACGTGGTTAAGTACACTTGGTGTTGTTCCATTAATATCAGCTCTTCGTGATAAGGCACTTGCAATCCAAAGTGAAACGATGGTAAGCCTAGAGCGAAAAATACCAAACCTTAGTGATCGTGAGAAAAAAGTCATTAGTAAGCATACGAAAAGTATTATTAATCAATTATTAAAAGACCCAATTTTAGTAGCGAAAGAAATAGCTGCTGAAGAGGGAGCGAGCGAAAAATTAGCGTTATTTGCGAAGATTTTCGATTTAGAAACGGAAGAAGTAGAGAGTCGTGCGGAAGAAGTAGAACATAAAAGAGTGTGGACACCATCCGTTCCATCTTTATAATTTGGAAGGATGATCGGATGAGTTTTTTAAATAACAGTATTATTTATCATATTGCAATTATTTTATATGCTTGTAGCATTAGTTTATATTTTATAGATTATTTCCAAAGTAACCGAAAGGCGAACCGATTTGCTTTTTGGTTACTTTCGATTGTATGGGTATTGCAGTCTATTTTTATGTTGCTTAGGGCGACAGATTCAGAAACGAACCCCATTTTAACTTTATTATCAGGGATTTATTTTTATGTTTGGTTATTGATTACGATGTCGTTAGTCATAAATCGATTTATGCGCGTTGACTTTTTAGTCTTCTTTACAAATGTTGTTGCATTTGGCGTAAGCGCTTTTTCTATTTTTACACCGCTCGGAAAGATGTCGCCAGTACTTGCAGAGCAATTAGTTTCAGAACTTGTATACGTGCATGTTGGAATGGCGATTATTTCTTATGCAACGTTTACGGTATCATTTATTTTTTCTATTATGTATTTACTGCAATATCGCCTATTAAAAAAGAAAAAGTGGAATGCGAGATTAAGAAGGTTAGGGAATTTACCGAAGCTTGAATCTACGTCTTACGGATTAAATTTATTTTCTGTTCCATTTTTCTTACTAGCAATTTTATTAGGATGTATATGGGGATATACAAAATTAGATAATTTTCATTGGTATGATACGAAAGTAATTGGTTCGTTTGTCGTTCTATTTGTATACTGTGCGGGCTTGTATTTAAGAGCGGCAGATGTATTGCAAGGGAAGAAAATTGTACTGTGGAATGTAGGGGCCTTTCTCGTAATGCTAGTTAACATTTTTTTATTAAGTAGTTTATCTAATTTCCACTTTTGGTATTTATAATGAGGAGAGAGAATTATGCGCAAAATTATTGTAGGGTCACGAAAGAGTAAGCTAGCATTAACACAAACAAACTGGTTTATTGATCAGTTAAAAGCACTTGGTTTACCATATGAATTTGAAGTGAAAGAAATTGTCACCAAAGGTGATGTGATTTTAGATGTTACTCTTTCAAAAGTAGGCGGAAAAGGTTTGTTCGTTAAAGAAATTGAGCATGCGTTACTTACGAAAGAAATCGATATGGCTGTACATAGTATGAAAGATATGCCAGCCGTACTTCCAGAAGGGTTAATGATTGGCTGTACACCAAAGCGTGTTGACCCTCGTGATGCTTTTATCTCAAAAAATGGAGCATCGTTTAAAGAGTTAGCGGAAGGTGCTATTTTAGGTACGAGTAGTTTAAGACGTAGTGCACAGCTACTCGCTGCGAGACCAGATTTACAAGTGAAGTGGATTCGCGGAAATATCGATACACGTTTACGTAAATTAAAAGAAGAGGATTACGATGCGATTATTTTAGCGACAGCTGGATTACAAAGAATGGGCTGGGATGATGAAGTTATTACAGAACATTTAGATGAAACGTTATGTGTACCTGCTGTAGGACAAGGTGCATTAGCGATTGAATGTCGTGAGGATGATAAGGATTTATTGCAGTTGTTAGCGCATATGAATGATGCGATAACAGAAAGAACAGTGGCAGCGGAGCGAGTATTTCTTCATAAACTTGAAGGTGGATGTCAAGTTCCAATCGCTGGATATGCAACCCTTAAAGAAAACGATACAATCGAATTAACAGCTCTTGTTGGCTCTATGGATGGCTCTGTTTTATTAAAAGAGACAGTAGTAGGTACTAATCCTGAGGAAGTAGGATTAGAAGCCGCGGGCCGTTTAATTAAACAAGGCGCCAAAGAACTCATTCTTGCTGCAAATAAGGAGCAACAATAAATATGAACGCTCTCGCTGGAAAAACGGTATTGATTACACGTGCCCAGCATCAAGCGAAACAAATGAGTGTAGCAGTGAAAGAAAAGAGCGGAATTCCATTGGAAATTCCGCTTTTGCATATGGAAGGTATGTCTCATAGGCAAATTCAACATATTGAAGGGCAGCTACATTCGTATGACTGGGTTATTTTTACGAGCAGAAATGGTGTAGCTTTTTTTCTAGATAGTTTGAACAAGAAACTACCGCTAACCATTAAAATTGCTGCGGTAGGTGTGAAAACAAAATTAGAGTTAGAAAAAAGGGGCTATCAAGTTCATTTTGTTCCAACTTCATTTGTTGCAGAAGCATTTGCAGAAGAGTTTCTAAAAGAATTAAGTGGAAACGAACGTATTTTATTTCCGAAAGGGAATATAGCAAGAGAGGTAATTCCGGTTGCACTTCGGGAAATTGGTGTTTCTCTAGATGAGCTAATCGTATACGGTACGAAAGTGAATATAGAAAAAAAGCAAGAGCTTATAGCGGCATTGAAGTTAGGGAAAGTAGACATTATTACATTTACGAGCCCTTCAACTGTTACTAGTTTTGTTCGTTTACTTGAGGGTGCAAACTGGAGAGAATGGACAAAAAAATGTACAATTGCTTGTATAGGACCTATTACGGAAAAAGAGGCAAGCCGTTATTTTCCGTCTGTTATTGTGCCGAAAGAGTACACTGTAGAAGCATTACTACAATGTGTTTGTGAATCTATAAAATGAAAGAATGGGGATAGAAATCTATGAACTCTTTACAATTTAATCGTCATCGTCGTTTAAGACAAAGCGGTAGTATGCGTGCACTTGTGCGTGAAACGTTTTTACATACGGAAGATTTTATTTACCCTATTTTTGTATTAGAAGGTGAAAATGTTCGTAATGAAGTTCCTTCTATGCCAGGCGTATATCAAATGTCTTTAGATTTATTGCAAGCTGAAATGCAAGAAGTTGTTGATTTAGGTATTCGTTCTGTTATTGTATTTGGTTTACCTGCTGAAAAAGATGAAGTTGGATCATCAGCATATTGTGATCATGGAATTGTACAACGTGCTATTCAACAAATTAAAGGCGATTTCCCTGAGCTAGTAGTAGTTGCAGATACATGTTTATGTCAATTTACAAGTCATGGTCATTGCGGTGTAATTGAAGATGGTATTATTTTAAATGACGAGTCTCTTGCAGTTCTTGCGAAAACAGCTGTAAGTCAAGCGAAGGCAGGGGCGGACATTATTGCGCCATCAAACATGATGGACGGCTTCGTAACAGCAATTCGCCATGCATTAGATGAAAATGGTTTTGGACACGTGCCAGTTATGTCGTACGCTGTGAAATATTCATCAGCGTTTTATGGGCCATTCCGTGATGCTGCGCACGGTGCGCCGCAATTTGGTGACCGTAAAACATATCAAATGGACCCAGCGAACCGTATGGAAGCATTCCGTGAAGCAGAATCAGATGTAATGGAAGGGGCTGATTTCTTAATTGTAAAGCCAGCTCTTTCTTACTTAGATATCATTCGTGATGTGAAAAATAACTTTAATTTACCAATCGTTGCTTACAACGTAAGTGGTGAATATTCAATGATTAAAGCGGCAG